>PEWA01000015.1:178-700 GCA_002780135.1 Candidatus Shapirobacteria bacterium CG06_land_8_20_14_3_00_40_12 | reverse complement strand
CACCTCGGCACCCAGACCACATCCTTGATGGCCTTAAGGGCTTTGGCCCGCAGGTCATTGTTGTCCATGGCGATGAACCACTGCTCCGTGGCCCGGAAGATCACCGGCTGCTTGCAACGCCAGCAGTGCGGATAGCTGTGGCGGATGGGGGCCTCGTGGACCAGAAGACCGCTGGCGGCCAGATCGGCGTTGATCCGCGGGTTGGCATCCTTAAGCGTCATGCCGGCGTAAGGCCCGGCCGCGGCGGTGAAGCGGCCCTCGCTGTCCACCGGCGAGAGGACCTCGAGGTCGTAGCGCAGGCCGCTCATGTAATCGTCGCGGCCGTGGCCCGGGGCGGTGTGCACGCAGCCAGTGCCCGCCTCCAGGGTCACGTAGGGGGCGAGGATGATGAGGGAATCCCGGTCCAGGAAGGGGTGGCGGCAGTGGCGGCGCTCCAGGCCGGCGGCCGCAAAGGTGGCCCCCACGGTAAAGTCCTTGAGGCCGGCCTCGGCCATGACCTGCCCTACCCGCTCCGCGGCCATG
>PEWA01000015.1:0-147 GCA_002780135.1 Candidatus Shapirobacteria bacterium CG06_land_8_20_14_3_00_40_12 | reverse complement strand
CATAGGTGAAGTCGGGATGCAGGGCCACGGCCAGGTTGGCGGGCAGGGTCCAGGGGGTGGTGGTCCAGATCACCACAAAAACCTTCTTGCCGGCCAGCTCCGGCGCCACGTCGCTGAAATCCTCCCGCACCGGAAACTTCACGTAGA
>PEWA01000042.1:3114-6625 GCA_002780135.1 Candidatus Shapirobacteria bacterium CG06_land_8_20_14_3_00_40_12 | reverse complement strand
CCCAACTGGCGGAGAGGACAGGAGTCGAACCTGCATGCCCTTGCGGGCGCTTGTTTTCAAAACAAGTTCCTTACCATTCGGAGCACCTCTCCAATGCTCGAATTATAACAAAAATAGGCTTTTTAGACTGAGTACGTGATAAAATTTTTGTTACAATATCAAGATTTGCCTGGATAGCTCAGTTGGTAGAGCATCCCCTTGGTAAGGGGAAGGTCAAGGATTCGAATTCCTTTCCAGGCTCAAATTTCCCACTTGTGTTTGGAGCCAACTGCTACTAAAATGGTGTTAGTATGAAAAAAAGATTGGTCTATCTTGATTATGCGGCCACTACGCCGGTGGATCCGAGGGTAATTGCGGCCATGGAACCGTATTGGGGAAAATTTGTTGGCAACACCATGTCGCTTCATAGTCAGGGGATGAGGGCATCAGCGGCAGTGGAAAAAGTCAGAGAAATAATAGCCAGAAGTATCGGGGCGGAAACTGAGGAAATTGTGTTTACCGGCAATGCTACTGAGAGTAATAATTTGGCTCTAAAAGGAGTGGCCGAAGCCAATCCCCTAAAAAAGAAAATATTAATCTCATCGATTGAACATGACTGTGTGGTGGAAAGTGCCAAATGGTTGGCGGGTAAAGGCTATGAGATAAAGGAAATTCCAGTAAACCGAGATGGTTTGATAGATTTTGAGTGGTTGGGGAGAGAGCTGACCGAGGAGGTTTTGCTGGTTTCGGTGATTCATGGCAACAATGAAGTGGGAACGATTCAGGACATTGGGCGGATTGGTAGTTTGTGTCGGGCGAAAGGAGTTCTATTTCACACCGACGCTTCACAGAGTTTTGGGAAAGTGCTAATTGATGTTAAAGAAATGGAAATTGATTTACTAACAGCGTCATCACATAAAATCTATGGTCCCAAAGGGGTAGCGATTTTGTATATTCGAAACGGAGTGGCAATTAATCCGATATTACATGGCGGCGGGCATGAGGGGGGGGTCAGGTCCTCAACTGTAAATGTACCGGCGATTGTAGGAATGGGGAAAGCAGTTGAAGTTTGTCAGAATATCAGAATATCAGAAGGTCAGAATATCAGAAAATTGAGAGACAAATTAATTAAAGGAATTTTGGATAAAGTGGAGGATTGTTGGTTAAATGGAGATGCTAAAAACAGATTACCAAATAATGTCAACATTTCTTTTGCCAGAGTGGAAGGGGAAGGATTATTACTGGAACTGGATGTGAGGGGAATTGAAGTTTCGACCGGGTCTGCCTGTTCGTCGAGGAGTTTGGAACCAAGCCATGTATTGTTAGCTATGGGATTGACGGCGCCGGAGGCTCATGGGTCGATTCGATTTAGTTTGGGGCGGTGGACGACTGAAGCAGAAATAAATTATGTATTAAGAGTAGTACCGGAGGTGGTGGCTAAATTAAGAAAAATGTCACCATTTAAAAAATGACAAGAGCTCAGTTTCAGTATTCAAAAAAAGTATTAAAGCATTTCAGAAACCCCCATAATTTAGGGAAGATCAATGATCCAAGCGGTATTGGAGAAGTGGGAAATATGGTTTGCGGTGATGTAATGAAATTGTATATAAAAGTTAAAAATAATATTATTACCGAGATTAAATTTGAAACTTATGGTTGTGCGGCAGCGATAGCCACCAGCTCGGTGATTACTGATTTGGTTAAAGGGAAAACTATTGATGAGGCCATAAAAATGACTAATAAAGACGTAATTGATTCACTGGATGGTTTGCCACCGGTAAAAATCCATTGTTCGCTCTTGTCAGTTGATGCACTTTCTGAGGCAATTTATGATTACTTATTTAAAGAGAAGAAGGAAATTCCTAAGGAAGTGGTTTCGAGACACCAAAGACTGATAGTTCACAGTTCCTGAATAAATTTTCTGACCTGATCGATGTTTTTGGCTTCAAGGTTTGGGGTAAATCCGGACTGAGGTATGTGGCCGTATGTTCCCTGCTGGAGATGGATGGTAATGGCTTCGGGGTCAAGTTTTTTGAAAGATGATAAAACTGAAGCTTTGTCGTCAATAATAATTTTTCGCCAATCTTGGTAAATATCGACAATTTTATCAATATTGGTAATTTTGTTTTCAAAAACAAAGACTTCGTCGATATATTTAACAAAGGGAAGGTTTTTAATTTTTATTGGCTGGTAGACCAAATCACCCTCGGAAACGATGGCGATTTCACCTTTTTCCTGAATATAGTCCATGAGTTCGTTGACTCCGTCGCAAATAAAGCGGTCGAAAGGGAGCGAATAAAACATTTTTCTGATGCTGTAGGAGTATTCCGGAATATTTACCCGGGTGGCAAAAGCGTCACTAAAATCAGGGATGGAAACGAAGCCAAAATTTTTACGGGTGTTTTCGTATTCTTCCCAAAAAGTGTTTATTAATTTATCGCCAAAAAGGTCCGGAACTAAGTTCTGGCCGACATGTTTTTTAATGGCGTCGGTGTTGATTAGAGTGTTGTCGATACCAAAAACAAAAACTGTCGGTTGTTTTTTCTTCTTTAATCTTTTTAATATTTCAATGTTGGCTTCTTTTAATTGTTCTTGAGTGTTAACGGATACCCACTCTTTATTATTTTCCAGTAAATAGGAATTAACGTGTGTTTTTTGATTTACGGCGATGGAGATAAGATCGGGAATATAGTATTCTCCCGAGTTGCTTTTGGAAATTTGACCAATCGATTTTTTTAACCAATCAATGTTGAAAATGTAACAGCCGGTGTTTATTTCATTTATTTTCTTTTCATTTTCCAAAGCATCTCTTTCCTCAATTATTTTTTGTATTTTACCGTTAGGATTTCTGGAGATTCGGCCTAAACCAGTCGGTTTTTTTACTTTCATGGTCATCAGGCTTAATTTTGCCTTGCTCTGACGATGGTTTTCAATGAATTCTCTTAGAGTAAAAACGTCGTAAAAAGCCGAATCATCACCATTTAAGACGATGACTTCGTTACATTCCAGGGGTAATTCCGGAATAGAGATTTTTAGAGCGTGGCCGGTACCGAGTTGTTCTGCCTGATAAACATAATCAATATCCTCGTTTCTGATACTACCCCGAACGTCCAGGTCCCGAAACCCGACAACAACCAGAATGTGGTGAATAGGAATTTTGCGGATAGTATCGAGAGAATAATGAATCATCGGTTTACCGACAATGGGATTTAACACTTTTGGCAAACTTTGACCGATACGGATGCCCTTGCCTCCGGCCAGTACTAAAGCGGAAATATTTCCGGTATCCATAACTTCTGTATTATATCTGTAAATAGTAAGATCTGAAAGCGAAAAATTTTGGGTAAGTTAATGGGGTTTGGTTATTTTGGGGGATTTGGGTTGAGCCAGTCTATTGAGAGTGTTGGAAACACCGATGAGTAAGTAGTAAGAGACAAGATGATGAAGGCTGATTAAATTTGGTCCAGGGAAGTTTTCCATAACTTTGGCACCGAAATCATGATGTTCCTCGGCAGCTTGATGAGTTTTTTGG
>PEWA01000042.1:2210-3093 GCA_002780135.1 Candidatus Shapirobacteria bacterium CG06_land_8_20_14_3_00_40_12 | reverse complement strand
TGAGCTACTCAGGCAGATAAGATATTATAGAATACAGTATGGTGCGAAAGAAAATTCTAGTCATCACTGATCATATGCCCTGGGGGCATCGGTCGATTGCCAGAGCCATATACGGGTTTTTGAAAACGAAGGAAAAGGAAGGGGGAATATCAGTTGAATATGCTGAAGTTAGGGCCGAAACAGGGATTGGAAATGATATTTATACCTTCTCTTATCGGTATTTTCCCTTAAGTAATCGTCTGACCAGATGGATTTCTATCAGTAAGAGAGCTAGGACATTGATAGAGAGTTTGTCGGTGGTTAATATACCTGAGCTGAAACGATTAGTTGATAGGGTTAAACCGGATTTAATAATTTCCTGTTATTGGTTTCACAGTCATTCTCTGGTGAAGTTAAGAGAGAAAGAAAACAAAAAGTTTGTTTTGTGGTCGGTGGTGGCTGATCCCTGGACGATAAATCCAGCCACCTTTGTTCCGGAAGCGGATTTGAATCTAGTTTATGATGAAGTTGGGGTAAAAATGTCCCCGAAATACGGGGTAAATCCCGAGAGGATAATGGCGACCGGTTGGTGGGTACGGGGGGAGATGTATTTGTCGATTGATCGGAAACGGGCCAGAGCAAAGTTGGGAATTTTTGATAATCGACCGGTGGTTTTTGTGGGAGGGGGGAGTTTGGGAACAAATTCATTGGCCCAATTATTACCGGTATTGATGATGATAAAAAAGAAATGTGCTTTCATTTTTAATACCGGAATAGATAAGCTGCTACATTCAATGGTGGATGAATATGTCAAACTGTTGCGGAGAATGAAGCGGGGAGAGGATATAATAGTCAAAAATTTAGGTTGGATTGACAATATGGCTGAGGTATTGACAGCCAGTGA
>PEWA01000042.1:120-2141 GCA_002780135.1 Candidatus Shapirobacteria bacterium CG06_land_8_20_14_3_00_40_12 | reverse complement strand
GCAAGCGTCCGGACCTGTTTTCCCGGCTGTTTGAGTATGATCCGGCCATGGTCCGGACAACGATCGCGAAATTTTTCGGCGTGCCCTGTGAAGCCCCGAAAATACCGGATTTGTCCGATATCCCGGCTTTGCCCCAGCGGCCCCCGAATCTGTGCGCCGGATGCTCCCACCGGGCCACGTTTTATGCAGTGAACCAGGCCACCCGAGGCATGGAGACCATCCACCCCACGGATATCGGCTGCTATACCCTGGGGTTTCTGCCGCCCTTGTCCGCCGGGGATTTTCTCATCTGCATGGGCTCATCCGTAAGCACCGGGTGCGGGTTTTCCAAAACCACGGATAAAAAAATCATTTCCTTTATCGGGGATTCCACGTTTTTCCATTCCGGCATGCCGGGCCTCGTCAATGCGGTCTTCAACAATCATGATATCACCCTGATCATTCTGGACAACGGCACCACGGCCATGACCGGCCATCAGCCCCATCCGGGCGTGGACATGGATGCCCTCAACTTTGAGGGGTTTCACCGGATTTCCATCGAATCCGTGGTCCGGGGCATCGGGGTGGAACACGTCAGCGTGATCAAGCCCTATAATGTGAAAAAAAGCATCAGCGCCATCCGGGAGGCCATTGACCACAAAGGGGTTTCCGTGATCATCGCGAAGCAGGCCTGCACCCTGTTCGAGCGCAGTCTTAAAAAGCCCCATGGGAAACCCTTTACCGTGAGCGATCAATGCAAAAATCATCGGGCCTGCATCAATGATCTGGGATGCCCGGCGTTTTTTGTTGAAAATGAGCGGGTGCGCATCAATGCCTCCCTGTGCTCGGGCTGCGGGGTTTGCGCCCAGATCTGTCCGGAACACGCCATTGTGCCGTTGAAATAATCGGACGATGAAATAATCGGAAAGGATACTGCTATGGAAACAAAACGTTTGATCATCGTCGCCGTGGGAGGTCAGGGCAATCTTCTGGCATCCAAAGTCCTTGGAGAAGCGGCAAGCCGCTCCAATATCCCGGTGCGCATGAGTGAAATTCACGGCATGGCCCAGCGAGGCGGGGTGGTGGAGTCGGCCATGATTTTCGGAGATGCCCAAAGCGCCATTATTTCGGATGGCGAAGCCGATATTCTCTTGGGATTTGAGCCCCTTGAAGCCCTGCGGGCCCTGAACCGGTGCAACCAAAACACCGTCGTGATTACCAATACCTCCCCCCTGCCGCCGTTTACCGCAGCCATCGGGAAAGGAGTTTACCCGGATCTGACGACCATCAAAAAACTCATCGCGGCAAAGACCGGACGGCTCATGACCCTGGATGCCAACGCCCTGGCAAAGGAAGCCGGCAATGAATTGTCCGTGAATATCGTGCTCTTGGGGGCTTTGATCAAGGCGGGGGTTCTGCCGGTAACCGCGGAAAGCGTGCGCGAGGCCATCGCCGCCACCACCAAAAAAGCCTTTGTGGAGACAAATATCCGGGCCTTTGAGCTGGGGTATGGGGCGGTTTAAAAAGAGGTTTTCAGAAAGCATAAAATTTGTATAATTTGTCAACACAGGCCTTATTCAAGTTTCTTCTGTCACGGTTTTCCGGTCTTCGGACCAGATTAAAGACAGATGCCAATCACCAAGCTGACTGTCATCTTCGTCGGAAGTTAACCGACACCCTTTGCCTCATTCATCAGGATCTTCAGGCGGCGGAAAACGACGCTATTAAAAACGATGATTCCGCAACCGCCGCCGGACTTTTTCATATTGAGTCCGAAATCGACGTGATCCGGGATCACCTTTCAGGCTGGGGCCGGGGCATGGGAAGAGATACAAAAGAACCGGCCCAAAAAGATCAAAGACTGACCAAGGAAATTCATGACGCCCTTGAAATCAGTGAAAAACTGCGGGAAGCCGCCCACATCGGCGGTCCGGAAACATTGAAAAAACTGATGGCGGAACTGAAACAGCAGGTCTCATCCCTTTCCGCCGTGATCAATCAATGAACGGGGAAGGTTGTTAACAAAGCAAAAAAAACTCCTC
>PEWA01000042.1:0-101 GCA_002780135.1 Candidatus Shapirobacteria bacterium CG06_land_8_20_14_3_00_40_12 | reverse complement strand
GCCAAGAAATCTGCATATTGGTGATTGCCATCGGAAAAAGAGACGGAAACAAAGTTGATGCTCTCGTAAAAAGTCGGATTCCGTCATGCCGGACTTGATCC
>PEWA01000033.1 GCA_002780135.1 Candidatus Shapirobacteria bacterium CG06_land_8_20_14_3_00_40_12 | reverse complement strand
CCTGATAGACTTGCGAAAAAGTATAGGATATAAATCTAGCTATATGCTGGAAACTCCGTCCTGAAAAAGGAATAATTACGATAATACTTAAATGATATCGAAAGGTATTATGGTTTATCGTAGAGACGTAGCATGCTACGTCTCTACGAAAATAAACAAAGTAAAAATTTATCGTTGCGGACAATCAGCAGGAAAGACTCCGATGGTTTATGTCGGAGAATCCTCACAGGCCATACGCTGGAATTAATTATTAATTACGAATTTCTAATTACGAATTACGAATTATAAAAATAATTCAAGATTTTTAATTAGTAATTTACGAATTAATGAAAGATAAGATATGGTCGGACCCCCATAGTGATGTGGGGAGTTTGGCAAAACAAGAAATGCTAAACCGAATGTAACAAAAATGTCGGTCTCTATCCGTATTGGTCGCTTAGGTTTTTGAGGGAATTCGTCTACAGTACGAGAGGACCTAGACGAGGGTACCGCTGGTGTGCCAGTTGTTCCGACAGGAGCATTGCTGGGTAGCTACGTGCCTATTAGATAACTGCTGAAAGCATCTCAAGCAGGAAACTGACCCCAAGATAAGAAACCGATCTCGCCTCATCGGCGAGTGTAGATCACCGGGAGACTACCGGTTAATACCTAAAAAGTGGAAGATCCGTAAGGATTTAAGCAAATTTTAGGGACAGATCGAAGAAATTTCATTTTTATGCAACTCGATTCAGAGGTCAAGATTCAAAATTAAATTTCTAATGTCAAATTTCTAATTTCTAAAGAAAGGAATTATGAGTTTGATAGTTTTTGGTTTTTCAATTCCGGTCGTGTAAGCGAGGTGGCACCACCTTTTCCCATTCCGAACAGAGAAGTGAAACGCTTCAGCGCCGATGATAGTTACCGGGCAACTGGTATTGAAAATAGGTCGCGGCCGGAATTGAGAAACTAAAGAGGTTTAGGAGATTGTGTTATAATCAGTAGTTTTAGGTGTTATTTGTTTATTTAGGGTAACCAACCCCGTGAATAATCCGCCTAGGCGGATTTTTTAATAATATGGCTACTAAAAAAATAGTTAAAAAAAAGGTAAAAGCAATTAAGGATAAAGTGAAAAAAGTCAGCGAGCCGATGACGATGGAGGAGCTTTTGAAAGGTGAGGGGGAGAAAAAAGTAGGGCTCAAAAAAGGGCAAAATGTCAAAGGAAAGATAACTTTAATAAAAAACAAAGCTATTTTTATTGATGTTGGTGGCAAAACTGATGCGGTGGTTTTGGGAAAAGAATTTGAATTTGTGAAGGATTATGTATCTGATTTGAAAGTCGGCGATGAAATTGAGGTACAAATTAAGCAACCGGAAAATGATAAAGGCCAAATATTGGTGTCAATGCGGGGAGCAGCTTCGGGATATGGCTGGAACTACTATTTGGAAAAAGAAAAAAGTGGCGGGGAAGTGACGGTTTTTGGAAAGGAATTAAATAGAGGCGGGATTGTGGTGGTGGCTCCGTTTGGATTTTATGGATTTATCCCGGGCAGTCAAATTGGCGGTAAATATGATTTGGACCCGGAAAAGCTTTTGGGTAAAAAGATTAAAACTAAAGTGCTGGAGGTGGATCAATTTAAAAATAGACTGGTGTTTTCAGAGAGATTGGTGTCCGAGCCAAACAAAGTTGGAGAAGAGTCGGAGGCGATTGAGGGATTGAAACTGGGTGATAATTTCGAGGCCGAGGTGGTGAGAGTAGAACCATTCGGAATATTTGTGAGAGTGGAGAAACCTTTTGCGGAAAGTGTTTTGAAACTGGTGGGCTTGGTGCATATTTCGGAAATTTCCTGGGAAAAAGTGGATAACGTGTCGGGAATGTTTAAGTCCAAAGACAAGGTAAAGGTGGTATTGGTCAACAAACAGGATGGCCGACTGCAATTTTCGATAAAGAGGCTAAAAGATGATCCCTGGAAAAATATTGAAACGAAATACTCCAAGGAAAAGGAGTTTGACGGTGAAGTAACCAAGATTGCCAGTTTTGGGGCACTGGTTCGACTGGAACCGGGAATCGAGGGACTGGTGCACGTGTCTAAATTGGCCGGTGCTACCCTTAAAGATGGTGAAAAAGTGCAGGTATATATAGAGAGTATTGACGTACCGAAAAGAAAAGTTAGCTTAGGGCTGGTACTGTCTGACAAAAAAAATGTGTTGTATAAATGAAGTGTTTTGGTGAAAAAAGATACAAAGTGATATAATCGGATTGGATGAAGGTTTTACCTGAGGCAGAAAGTCAAACAGCGGTATATTGTCAGGGGGCCGGTGCGGTGGTAAGGAGAGCGGTAAGTTTGGCATAAATTTATAGCCAATTTACTAGAGGCGCTAGGATACACGAAAAGGATATAATGGGATATGAAGCGAGGAGCAGAAACAGTTTTTGTCTGTAGTAATTGCGGCAATGAATTTTCTAAATGGGCGGGACAATGTAGTGCTTGTGGGGAGTGGAACACATTGAGGGAAATTACGTCCACAGGATTTCGTAAAACTCAAAATTCTAAATCTGGTAGTAAAAGTGGGAAGATAAAGGCAGGTAAGGAATCTGTAAACTTATCAAAAATAAAAATAACTCAAGAAAGCGGTAGGTGGCAGACGGGGATAGGAGAATTGGATCGGGTACTGGGGGCGGGGATAGTGCCGGGAAGCGTGATTTTGTTTGCCGGAGAACCGGGAATTGGCAAGAGTACATTGTTGACTCAATTGATAGGAAAATCAGGAGGACTATATGTGGCAGGAGAAGAATCAGCAGAACAAGTGGCACTTCGGGTAAACCGACTGAAACTTGACCCGAAGAATTTTGAGGTGCTGGAAACCAATGCGATTGAGGAGGTAGAGTCATATTTTGCCCGAACACAAAATGTATTCAAGATAATGGTGGTGGACTCGATTCAGACGATAACAGCGGAAATTTCACAATTTACCGGAATCGGGGTGGGAAATTTTGGCAGTGTTAACCAGATTCGGGAAGTGACGTACCGCCTGATCCAATTGGCCAAGGAGAAAAAGATGGCGGTAATAATTGTGGGTCATGTAACCAAGGAAGGAGAAATTGCCGGACCAAAGGTGTTGGAACATATGGTGGATACAGTGCTGTATTTTGAAGGTGATAAAAGTGGAGAGTTAAGAATCTTGCGGGCTAGTAAAAACCGTTTTGGGTCAACAGAGGAAGTGGGAGTGTTTAAAATGGGGGAGAAAGGTTTGGCGGAGGTAGGGTCGGAAGAGATCAATCTAATTACATCTAAAGTAGATAAAATTGGGTCAGCAATTACAGTGGTAATGGAGGGAAGCAGACCAATGATGGTGGAGATACAGGCTTTGGTGACCGAGAGTTTTTCGTCGATGCCTAAAAGAATCTTTTCGGGACTTGATTATAACCGGGGGGAATTGTTGGCGGCGGTAGTCCAGAAGACAATAGGGGTGCCACTTTATAAATATGATGTATTTGTATCGGTGGCGGGTGGAATGAGACTGTTGGACACAGCATCGGATTTAGCAGTGGTGGCAGCGATATATTCAAGCTATAAAGAAAAATCGATGGGGCCAAAAGTTTATGTGGGAGAAGTTTCGTTATTGGGGGAGATTAGAAAAGTCAGACAAATGGAAAGAAGGCAGAAGGAGGCTGGGGCAATGGGGCGGGAAGTAGCTACTAT
>PEWA01000004.1 GCA_002780135.1 Candidatus Shapirobacteria bacterium CG06_land_8_20_14_3_00_40_12 | reverse complement strand
GGGGACCCACGCAGGAACCCATATACCTTCTCTTCATCACTTAAATTTATCATACTCCCACACCAATTACTCACACCCTGTTCCACAACAGGCCACTTGACAAACATCCACGCAACTACCCTCATTGGTATGCCCCAAATAACAATTCGGTTCGACACAGCCGTCAGTCGCATTACAACTGCCGGGATCATCAGGATTCTCTTTAAATTGACAACCACCATAAGCAGCACATTCCGGATCAAGTTTCACATCATACCAATTAATATTGGTGCTCGATACTCCGAAATTTGACGTTTGATTATTATAGCCCCCACCCAAATTTACAAATACCATCTCCTCCCAACCACCGGGAATTCCCGAATCGTTCTTATTTTCTAATTTAGTCAATATCTTAAACCACTTCGGACAACCAACATCTCCCACAAAAGTTTCCACCACAATTTGATACGGAATCCAGCCGGGATCACAGGGCCAAGACGGTAACCACGGCTTAAACACTCCCGTACTGCAATTTGTCGCCAGCATTAAGTTGGCCACTACTGTCGGCGACGGATAACAGCCCTTATCGTTATAATAATCCTCAAAAGCAATCTTGATTCTGCCAATATCCTTTTTTCTTCGGGCATCTCGGGCCTTATTAAATATCCCTACCGAATTAAAAACACCCACCATCATAGTTATCATAATCAACAGTATGGCCATCACAATCAACAGTTCCACCAAAGTAAAACCCTTCTTTTTCATCTAATTAAATTTACCATATTAATTATTTTCTCTCCCCACGCCCGGGCTACCCCTGTTCCCAAAATCAAAAATGGTCCGAACGGAATTGGGTCGGTTCTTTTAACTTTTTTTAACACTAATAATATTACCGACACTAAAGCTCCAACCACAAAAGCTAAATATCCGGCTATTATCGTCCCCGGAAATCCTAAAAATAAACCCATAAATAGAGCATATTTAACATCACCCATCCCCATCGCCTCCAATCCCCGAATTTTTATCCTGTTTAATATTAAAAAAAATAATCCGCTACTAATACCAGTCAAAAGATATGTCCAATAGTTTTCTTTTCCGACTAATAATATCAGCGCCAAAATTATTAGACAATAATTCGCCCCATCCGGCAAAATCATATATTTCAAATCAAATACCAACGAAAACACCAATAAACTAATTATTAATAAATTTAAAATAAACTGATAACTCGTAACTGACAACTGATAACTTAGTAGAAATAACACTCCTGTGCTTATTTCCACGATCGGGTATTCCCGGGGTAGGGGAGTGCTGCAACACCTTGATCTACCTCTTTGCATTATCCACGATAACACCGGAACATTTTCATACCATCTCAATTGTTTTCCACACCAATCACAAAATGACCTGTTTTTGTTTATATTTTTGACTTTAGACTTTAGATTTTTCTTAAGTTTATATTTTATGGCGGTTCTATATACCACCATATTAATAAAACTCCCCACCGCCAACCCTAAAATAAAAATAATTATGCTTAAAAACAAATCCATTACTTAATAATAACCCAAATTCACCTCAGCCAAAGGCTGATCCGCCTTTGGCGGAAAAAATCCCCCGATGTTCATCGGGGGATTTAAATCTCTTCTTAAATTATATATTCCCCTCCGGCACACACAAAAGATTAGCCCTTGTTGCGTCTGGCGCTAAATCAGCCGCAGTCGTCCAATTAGCATCAGTCATAGCAATACAAAGACCTCCATTACCCCCTAGGTTAAACAATGCTGCAGCAGCTCCAGAAGCCGGATTCATACACTTTAAATTAGCTGCTACGCTACCCGACCTATTAGCTTTAGCCTTTGGGACGAAACAAACATAATTTGAATCCGACCCATTGTGATAAACATATAACCTATCAACCTCAGCCACACTGTCAGTAAACGGCTCCTTACCCACAAAAGAAGTCTTCAGTTCTGATGTTTTAATCAACTCTCCGTTTGTACTTCCAATACCACCCGCTCCCAACACTCCAAACAATGGATCAGTCCCGCCTACCGCTATTTTTGTTTGTGAGGCTATTGTTGTATCTACTCCCAAAGATAGCGAGTTCCAGGGATAATTATTTTGTGAAGCAAAATAACGCTCATAAGCCGATAATACCTCGGCGGCATCATTCTTAAACTTGGCATCCCGGGCTTTATTAGTCTGTTCAATTGGATTGATCGTCGCCAGTACTGCCACCGACAAAATGGCAATTAAAGCTATAACTATCAATAGTTCCACCAAAGTGAAACCAGTACTTACTGCTCTTTTTGTATTTTTCATAATTTAATTAAAAACTATTAAAAGGAACTTGTCAAATTATAAATCGGCATCACCACCGCCACTACCAAAAATCCCACCCCCACCCCCAGCAGTATTATAATCAGTGGTTCAATCGCCGCCGTCAGTGATGACACCGCTTGTGCCGCCTCTACTGAGAAGTAACCAGCCACCTTCATTAATACCTCGTCCAATTTTCCAGTAGCTTCACCGGTGGCTATCATTTGGGTCACAATCAATGGAAACACTTCGGTGTTTTCAAATGCCTCCGAGATATTAAACCCCTTTTGAACCTTCTCGGCAATCTCTAAATAGGCCTTTTTATAAATTTCGTTTCCGGCTACCGTCGCCACAATTCTTAAGGCCTCAACTATCGGTATTCCGGCCGTCAGCAGCATCGACAGAGTTCGGCAGGTATTGGCCAACACCGACATGGAAATTAATTTCCCGGCAATCGGCATTTTTAAAAGATACTTATCCTTGTTTAATCTAAAAGTAGGATTTTTTGCCCCAAATTTAAACAAAAAATATCCACCCACCACTATTCCCGGAAATAAAAACCAAGTTTGGGCCATAAACCTCGACACTGTCATCAAACCCAAAGTAATCGCTGGCATTTTAGCTGTCCCAAAATCGGCGTATAGACTGGTCAGTTTGGGAATAACAAAAATCATCATGATAAATACCACAATAATCATGCCGGAAATGACAATGACGGGATATATCATGGCCCCTTTAATTTTTCCTTTAAACTCATTTTCGTTTTCCAAATTAGTTGCTAGTTTTCCCATTATCTCCTCCAACACTCCGGCTTCTTCACCCGCTGACACCGAGGCGACATAAGCCTCTCCAAAAATATTTTTTGATCTCTCCAGTGATTTTCCCAGCGCCATCCCTCCCCGGACATCGTCAAGCGTTGTTTCCAGTATGTGGTATAAACCTCCTTCTCTTTCCTGTTGGTTTCTTAAAAGGGCTAACGAATCAGTTATCGGTAATCCCGCCGCCATCATGGTCGCTAACTGCCGGGTTAAACCGGCCACTTGCTTACCGGTAACCCTCCCCCTTATTTTTCTCATCAACTCCGACACCTTATCACTGCTTTTTAACCATATTCTTAAAGGTACCAAACCGTTGGATCGCAACGATTCCACCACTTCTTTTTCATTTGGCAAATCCATTTCCCCCAAAATCTTCTTCCCGCCCCAATCTTTGGCGAAATATTTATACTTAGCCATT
>PEWA01000031.1 GCA_002780135.1 Candidatus Shapirobacteria bacterium CG06_land_8_20_14_3_00_40_12 | reverse complement strand
TAGTGTCAAGTCGGATAATTTATTGACTTTAGTTTATACCGTGGTAACTTTAGAAAGTGGGTTAAGGAAGGTGTTGGATGAGGCGTCAAAAAAATCAGATGTCCGGTTCAATTTCTTTGTCAACCCAAAGATTTTGGCGTATTTGGATTGGGTGGCCCAGAAGAGAATGGTACCCCGATCGGTGTTTTTACGGAATCTAATTGAAAGGGAAATGAAAAAGGACAAGGAATTTAAACAGTGAATTTTTGGTAAAATCAATCAATGAAAACTAGGGTGGCGGTGGTGTTTGGCAGCCGAAGTGTGGAGCATGAAGTGTCGGTGGTGACGGCAGCGCAGGTGTTTTCATCGATTAATAAAAACAAATACGAGGTAATTCCGGTATATATCGATAAGGAAGGTAAATGGTGGTCCGGGTCCAAATTGGCAGATTTAAAAAGTTTTAAAAACTTGCAACTAAAATCAGAATTAGGCTTGAGACAGTACCGGTTATCGGGAATATGGGGAGAGAAAAAATTAGTGTCAGTTGACGGGTGGCCCAAAAAAGAAATAATATTTGATATTGCCTTTTTGGCAATTCATGGAACCTTTGGTGAAGACGGAACGATACAGGGAATGTTGGAAATGCTTAATATCCCTTACACCGGTAGTGGGGTGACGGCGTCGGCAGTGGGAATGGATAAAGTGATACAAAAAGCACTGTTTGAGAAAGAAGGAATTTCGGTGGTGAAATATGTTTGGTTTAACAAGAGTGAATGGGAGAACAATAAGAAAGAAAAAATTAAAGAAGTGGAAGAAAAATTGGGTTATCCGGCTTTTGTTAAACCGGCCAATTTGGGATCAAGTGTGGGAATTAATGTGGCAAAAAATCGAAAAGAATTAGAGTGGGCGGTGTCAGTGGCAATGGAATTTGACCGAAAAATTTTAGTGGAAGAGGGAAAGTTGGGAATTGACGAAATTAACGTGTCGGTGATGGGTAACGAGAAAATCGAGGTATCGATTTGCGAACAACCAATAAAAGGAAACAAATTACTAACCTATGAAGACAAGTATTTGAAGGGTGGCAAAATCAAAGGGATGGCCAGTTTGTCAAGGTTGGTGCCGGCGCCGATTTCAATA
Source organism: Candidatus Shapirobacteria bacterium CG06_land_8_20_14_3_00_40_12 (assembly GCA_002780135.1). Taxonomy (GTDB): domain Bacteria; phylum Patescibacteriota; class Microgenomatia; order UBA12405; family UBA12405; genus UBA12158. The sequence goes on along the minus strand of PEWA01000031.1, from coordinate 12,471 downwards.
AAATTGAAAGAGATGATCCAAGAAATGGCGCTGAAAGGATTTCGGGCGGTGGGAGCCGGAGGATTGGCAAGAATTGACTTTTTAGTAGACATAAAAGAGGGTAAGGTGTGGTTAAATGAAATCAATACTTTACCGGGGTCGTTGTCTTTTTATTTGTGGGAGAAGAGTGGCTATCCATTTTCTAGATTGATTGACAGATTGGTGGAACTAGGAATAGAGAGATGGCAGTTGAGACAAAAGATCCAGTTTTCATTTGATTCGAAATTGCTTCAGAAATAGTTGTCAGGAAGATCGTTTTCAAAAAGAATAGCAGTATTGGTGGTGCTAATAGTAGGAAGTAGGTTTTGGGCTTGGGCGAAATTATCAACAAAGTAGATTTTTGTTGATGATTTAGCGGACTTAGCTCCTTCTGAAAGGCTATCTTTATTGGTGCGGCCAACGATAACAAGGTGTTGACAGATAGAGGTGGCTTCTTGGGCGAGTTGGGAGTTAAGTTCATCCTGAAGACTGCCAAGTTCGATCATACCCGGAGTAATAATAATTTTATTTGTCTGGGGCAGTTGTTTTAGTTTTTCAAGAGCCAGATGGAAACCAGCAGGATTACTGTTGTAGCTGTCATCAATGACAGTGATTGGTCCATTTTGAGATATTTGGAGGCGGTGAGGAGGGGATGGGAGATTTTTGGGAACGGTACAAAAAAAACGGTTAGCAATTGGAGGATAGATCTTTTCGATTTGGTCAAAATAGTCAATAATTTTTACGGGAAGTTTTAAGAAAGATGTTTTTGTTTTTAAATCTTTTGGGAGAAAGAGCCAGCCATTGGCCGGAATTGATAGGGCCAGCTCCATTTTGGTTTGAAAAATATTTTCCAGAGTTCTAAAACGCTCCAAATGCATTGGGCCGATAGCAGTAATAATGCCGTGTTTTGGGTGAATAATATTGCAAATTTGACGAATATCACCCAGATGATAGGCACCTATTTCGGCAATAAATATCTCAGCTTTGAAGGGTAGTTTTAGTATCCGGAAACAAATTCCTAAAAGGGTATTTTGATTTTCAACGGTACCAAAAGCATGGTGTTTGGTTTGAAGAATAGTAACCAGAGTTTCCTTGACGGTGGTTTTACCCCAGGAGCCGGTAACACCAATTACAGTCATTTTTCGGTGAAAAAGTTTGAGCTTAATTTTGACGATTAAGACAATTAGGCTTTTAAATAAAGTATCGATGGGTTGGAGAAGTTTTAGGCTGGAAATAACTGAGATTTCCGGTGGTAGAAAAAAAAGAAGACGGGAAACGATAAAAAGAGACTTGACTTTGAGGGTCCAGACTAAATGTTTTTTGATTTCCAGAACTTCAGTGTTAGGGTGAAGTTGGAGCCAGTTTTGGATCCGAGGAATGTCATATTCTTCAAGTTGACAGAGGTAGAGAAAACTTTTTAATTTCATTTTTTAACAAAATCAGTAATAGCTTGGGCAACTTCCTGCTGATTGTCAAGATAAAAGAAATGGCCGGAATTGGGAAATGTTTTTAGGGTGGAGTTCTTGATAAGGGAGTGAATTTTTTGACCATCGGAGAGAAAAGTAGAAGTGTCATTTTCACCCCAAAGGATGAGGGTAGGACAAGATATTTTTGACAAGAAAGGAGTTTGGTCGTGGTGAATTAGGTTTCTAAAAGTGTCTTTTTCGCTTTTGGTATTTAGAATTTCATAATCGGAAGCATCAAGATGAGCGAGTTTAAGAATTTGATGTCGAAAAGGTCGAAGAATTGATTTAAATGGTGAGATGAGGGGTTGGAGAGAACGCCAAGGCTTCGGGAGCCGATGGCGGATGGAGGCTGAGGAGAGGAGGATAATAGCCCCGGGAAGGTGGGGATAGTCGGAGGCGATTTGAGTAGCGATGGCTCCACCAAGAGAGTGACCGATTAAAACCGGGTTTTTGATTTTGTTTGACTTTAAATATTCAACGACAAATTGACAATAATTATTGAGGGTGAGGGTCTGGTTTTCTGGATAAGGAAGGTTGGGGGCGAAAATAGAAAATTTGAGCTTGAGCCTTTCAGTAATAGGTGCCCAAGAAGCTGAAGATCCGGCCCAGCCGTGAAGGAAAACCAAGGAAGGACTTGCCATAGATGTATTCTATCAGTGATAAAATCTGATATAAAATGATGATTCGAAACTGGATTGACAAAATTATTGGCAATTGGGAGAGAAAACTCCTACCGGTGAATCGAATTGAAATTGATGCGAAAAAGATTTTGAGAAATTTTGATGAGGCTAAAAAAAGATCGGGGATGGAAATATGGCCGGTTTTAAAGGCCAATGCTTATGGGGGTGGATTGGAACAGGTGACGAAAATATTGAAGACCAGAAAGTATCGCTATGCAGTGGTGGACAGTTATTATGAGGCCTTGCGGATTTGGCGGGTAAGTCGGCAAAAAATACTACTGATTGGGCCACTGCAACCCTCAAATTATTCGAAAATTAATTGGAAGCGGGTAACTCTGATGGTGTCGGATATTTCCCAGATTTGGGATTTAATCACTTTGGGCAAAAAAGTCAAAATTCATTTGAAAATTAATACCGGAATGAATCGGCAGGGGATAGAAATCGGGGAGCTTTCAGAGGCACTAAAAGTAATTGCCGGGAGTGAACATGTAGAGCTTGAAGGTTTAATGTCGCATTTAGCAGATACGGAAGATAGTGAGTGGACCAAGAGTCAGGAGGAGAAATTTGTCGAAGCCATAGATATAGTTAAGCGGACCGGCTTTAAGCCAAAATACTATCATTTGGCAGCCAGTGGTGGGATAGGAAAAGTAGCCATAAAAGAATTAAATGCGGTCAGGGTGGGGATTGATTTATATAAAGGAGCCATAAGATTGGTGTCAAAGATGGTTAAGGTAAGGCAAGTTGCGGTCGGTGAAAGAATTAGTTATAGCGGGACTTATAAATTTAAAAAAGAGTCATGGGTGGGAGTGGTGCCGGTGGGGTATTATGAGGGGTTAGATAGGCGGTTAAGTAACCGAGGTTTGGTGAAATATAATGGTGAATTTTGCCCTATGGTGGGTAATATTTGCATGAACATGTGTTTGGTGAATTTTGGTGAGATTAAGCCGAATTTATATGATGAGGTAGAGGTAATCGGTCAGAGTAATCAAAATTCAATTGAAGAGATGGCTAAAATTATGGGGACGATTCCCTATGAGGTGATGGCCAAACTAAGCAGTTCGATTCGGCGGGAGATTATTTAGTTACCTCAACCTTAATACCCGGACCCATGGTGGCACAGAGAACCAATTTTTTGATCTTAGGAGCCTTAATGACCCTGATTAATTCCTCAATGTTGGCAATCAGCTCAATGTCTGGTTGTGAAACTTTGCCAACCACCCGGTGAATCACCGGAGCCGATTTTTCGCATTTCAGAGTGGTTTTGGCCACTGATAGTTTCTTAAAAGCGGCTTTTGGGTTATCAGTCAGAGTGCCGTTTTTGGGATTGGGCATGAGGCCGCGGGGACCAAGAATGCGGGCAAAGGGAAGAAGTTTGGGCATGGTAGCCGGAGTGGCAATTAAGACATTAAAATTGATTTTGCCGTCTTTGATTTCGGCTAAAACGGCGTCGTTTAAAATGACTACTTTTTTGGCACTGACTTCAAGGTGAGGGAAAGAAATATCGACAGAGGAAATGCTTTCCAGAAGGAGAACGTGAGTTTCGACCTTACCGTCAAATTTGGAAATCGAGGTGGATTTGACTAAAGCAATGGCTTCTTTGAGGGGATAGAGCTTATTAATGTCGTACTTTTTTCGGGCTTCAAGATATTTTTTGCCGTGGCTGGTTTTTATAACAGTTTTGGTGGATTTTTCTTCAGTGAGAGGAGTAAGGGAAGCTTTGCGAGTAACCTTTTTTGGGGTTTTCTCTTCCACAGCTTTTTTGGTTGTAGTTTTGCTCATTTTTTTTATTAAATTTTTAATTTTAATTATTTGCTTAAGTCTCCCTTGTCAAAGGGAGATTTAGAGGGATTGGTCTTTTAATCAACAACTTCGAAACCCATAGAGACGGCGGTGCCGGCGACCATGCGGGCGGCAGCAGCAGGATCCTTGGTGTTTAAATCAACCATTTTGACTTCGGCGATTTGTTTAATTTGAGCTTGGGTGATTTTGCCAATCTTTTCGCGACCAGTAAGACCACTACCCTTTTCGATTCCGGTGGCCTTTTTGATCATGTCGGAAACAGGAGGTTTTTTGAGGACAAAGTCAAAAGAACGGTCTTCGTAAATAGTAATGATGGCCGGAATGAGAGAGCCTTTCATGTTTTCGGTCTTTTCATTGAACTCTTTGCAAAAATCCATGATTTTAATACCCTGAGGACCGAGGGCGGTACCAACCGGAGGAGCGGGGTTGGCGGCGCCGGCTTGGATGGCTAGTTTAACTACAATTTTGATTTTTTTAGGCATACATTTAGTTATCAGTTTTCAGTTATGAGTTACGAGTGAAAAGTGATTTTTTAATAAAAAATATTAAATAATTATTTTTATAATTCCTTGGTGACCTGGAGAAAATCCAATTCAACCGGGGTTTCGCGCTCAAAAAAGGAAACAAGACACCTAAGTTTTCCTTTTTCCTGATCGATACTATCAATAGTACCAATGAAGTCGGTGAAAGGACCATTGGTGATTTTGACGACATCACCAATACCAAAAGGAGCTTGATATTTGGGTTTGTCTTCTTCGGTGGTTTTAATGATATTGTCAATTTCGCTTTGAGAGATGGGGGTGGGTTTAGAACCAATACCAACAAAACCAGTGACTCCGGGGGTGGTGCGAACGGTGACCCAGGAATCATCAGTAACAATCATTTGAATTAAAACATAACCGGGGAGAGTTTTTTCCTGAGTTTTAACTTTGGCGCCGCGTCTGATGACCATTTTACTTTGGATGGGGATAATAGCCCGGAAAATATGATCCTCGAGACCCATGGTTTTGATACGGGTTTTGAGAGCATCGATAACTTTATATTCATGACCGGAATAGGTATTGATAACATACCAGGCAGCGTCAATTCCGGGGGTATTAGACGATAGTTGGAATGAAAATTCCTTTTTGGTGGTTTTGGTTGAGTTGTTTGGCATTAGTTTAGATAATTAGATAAGAAGATAAAAAGATGAGAAGAAAGTATATTTATTTTGTTTTTTTAATTATTGGTGTGGGAGAAAGGCCCATGGTAGGAGTGGGGCTTTGACTGATGGTAGGAAAGCTCACTCCTTGGTTATTTTGAATGCCTTTATTTTGTTGGTGGCCTAAAAGACCGATTCCCTGAGTAAAGATAAAGTCAAATCCACCCAAGATCAGGGAGATAATAACCGAAATCGATATTACCACAATCGAGAGCTCTAATAAAGTGTCTTTTTTGGGCCAGGAGATATTTTTAAATTCCGCCCTGACTTCCCGAAAGAAATTAACCACTGCGTTCATGGGGATATTATAGCAGGGATTGGGGTAAAGTTGGTGTTATGCTAGAGATAATTAATGTCATTTTTATCGGTCAGGTTTTTAGGATTTTTTTTGATGGTATGGGGGTTGTCAGTAGTAATGCGCCCCCAAAAAAATCTGTATAAATTTTTTTTAATTGCGATAAATTTTTTATTTTATGGGTTTTTCGGACTGGCGGGAGTGGGGATTTTGGTGATTGATGCGTTTATAAATTTCGGGTTTCTTAAAATTCTTGAGAAAAGAAGATGGGGTAGGTGGGTTTTGGGGTTGGCGATAGGGTTTAATTTAATACTTTTGAGTGGTTATAAATATTTCAACAACGGGTGGGATGTGGTGGGAATGGAGATAATAGCACCGATTGGAATTTCTTTTTTTAGCTTTAAGATAATCAGTGTTTTGATTGATACGTATCGACAAAAAGTTAAAATTGAGAGTTTGGTAGATTTTTTGACTTATGTAAGCTTTTTTCCCCAAATATCAGCCGGACCGATAGCGAGATTTAAGGAGTTTAGTGAGGACTTAAACAAGGAAAACGAAATTGACCGGTCGAAGTTTTGGGTGTTATTAATCAGTGGGTGGTTAAAGATGTATTTAATCGGAGGGATTCTATTTGATGTAGTTAATCAGACGATATATTTGCCGCAGAATTTTAGCCGGATGGATTTAGTTTTAGGGATGTTGAGCCTGAGTTTTTATATTTTCGCTAATTTTAGTGGCTATTGCGATATTTCGGAGGCTCTGGCGATGGTGTTGGGCTTCAGAACTCCGAAAAATTTTAACAGTCCTTATAGATCGGTGGGGTTTAGAGATTTCTGGCAAAGATGGCACATGAGTTTGTCGTCGTGGCTTAGAGATTATTTGTACATACCGCTGGGAGGAAACCGGAAAGGGAAGGGGAGAAAATATGTTAATTTATTGACGGTGATGACAATTGGGGGAATTTGGCACGGAGCCGGAATTAACTTTTTGGTTTGGGGAGGGTTGCATGGGATCATGTTAATGATTACCCACTTTTTAGACGATTTTGTTTGGCCAAGGTTTGTTCGAGTGGCTAAATGGGTAAGGGTGACTGGTAGGGGTTTGGGGTGGTTTCTGACATTTGGATTAATAAATATTACCTGGATTATTTTTTACCCAAAAAGTTTAGAGATGTCGATTAAATATTTTGAGTCATTAATTTGGACTGGAGAAACCCGGACAGTGTTGTGGTCAGGTGGGGTAATGGGTGGATTGATATTGGTAGGGATACTAAGTATTTGGGGAGACAAATTTGAAGAAATAACTACCAAAATCTTGGTAAGAGTACCCGCGATGGTCAGGTATTTAATATTAGTAGCAATATTTTATTTGATTATAATTTTGGGACCAAATAATTATGTGGCACCGGCGGCTTATTTTAACTTCTAATAGTAGAAAAGAAATGGTGAGGTTGTGGTTATTGGCGATATTGGTATTAGTATCAGTAGTGTCGATTTTTAAAATCAAAAAGTTATTAATTAGGCCGGCAGAGGTTATAAATCCTCTAAGTCAGATCCAACAGCCGACAATAACACCGGTTTTGACGATAATCCCAACCCTGATAGAAAAAAAACAGATTAATAAAATTCTAATTGTCGGGGATTCGATGATAGTGGAGGGATTCGGACCCAGACTGGAGAATGATTTATCGGTCTATTCGGATTTGGAAGTTAAAAGAAGGGGAAAATATTCAACCGGATTAAATAGAAGAGATGTTTTTGATTGGAATAAATACTCGCTGGATTTAATCGAGGAATTTAAACCGGAAGTGTTAATAGTGATGTTTGGAGCCAATGACAGTCAAAACATTTTAGATAACTTGGGTCAGCCCTGTCGGGTGAGTGATCCGGAATGGGATGAAGTTTATACCCGGAGGGTGGAGGAGTATATAGCATTAATTAGCCCGAGGGTAGAAAAGATTTATTGGGTGGGACAACCGGCAGCCAGAGAGCCAGTATTTTCCGGGCGGTTGAAGCATTTAGACGAGATTTATGAGAGGGAGGCCCTAAAGTGGAACAATATTAAATATATTTCGACTTGGGAGAGATTTACGACGGCAGAGGGAAAATATCAGGCAATAGTAGCCGATGATGGGGGGTTAAGACAGAGGGTAAAAACTGATGACGGGATCCACCTGACGTATCATGGGTCAAAAATCATGAGCCAATTGGTGATTGGGGTACTCAAGCAGGATTTTGAGTTGGAATTTTGATGAGGGTATGGTAAATTAAGGTAATTATTTGAGAAAAAATTATGCCCGACATAGAAAAAGAAAAAGTTGCGAACCCGAATTTATTAGTTGATGCCAAAGCGAGAGTGGAAATGCTTCAGCGACTTGATACGTTGGGTGGGGGGAGTGAAAACTCGCATACTATGTCAGGTTTATATACGCTGGGGGTGGAGATGCAGCAGAGAATGAACACTTCTTTGACACAAATGTGGCCACCTGAATTTAGACAGGGATTGTCACGAGCCGGGACCGAATTTGCGGCGAGAGTGGGGATAACAATTATTGATAGAGGTAGTATCAGTCTTTCATATGAGCAGGGGAATTTGCATGCTTGGTTGAGAGAAAAAGGTTTAGATGTTGATTTGGATCCGGCAAAGAGATTTGATTATCCGGTGGATTGGAGTAGGTTACCGCAAGGATATCAGGAGGGTAATTATTATTTTGTGGATCAACCAATGACTCCTCAGCAGTTGGGGGTTATGGCGGAGACTGTGGCGGCTAAGTTTGCGGGGTTGAGGGATAAGGCTGGTGAGACATATGGACCAGACGCAGAAGAGACTAAGTTATTAGCTATGGCAGCGGCAGTACAATTAGCTGTATCAACCGAAATTGGCAGTGTAATAAGTGGTCAGGGTGGATTTACCGCCGATCAAACTAAAGAATTAATTGGACCACAACTTAAGGCGGTTGGTTTTAGTTTGGTGGACAGCAAGTAATAAGTAAAATTTGACTGGATTAGTATCACAAGTTTCTATTTGACAGTTACAGGGGTGGTGGGTATGATGGAAGTTACACGCTAGGAATAGCGTACAACTATGAATTGTCCATATTGTCGGCACGATGAATCAAATGTATTGGAATCCAGGGATGCCCTGGAGGGGCAAGCGACTCGCCGCCGCCGGGAATGTGTTAAATGCGGTAAGCGTTTTACCACCTATGAGCGGGTGGCCAATATCGAATTAAAAGTGGTCAAAAAAGACGGCCGGATTGAGGACTATTCCCGGGAAAAATTAGAAAGATGTCTGGAAAAAGCCTGTTGGAAGCTGTCATTAACGGAGCGGGAAAGAATGGTGGAGGAAATTGAATTAAAACTTTTGAATTGGGAGAGTGTAGAAATACCCAGTCGGGAAATTGGCAAAATGGTAATGGAGAAATTAAAAGATATCGATCCGGTGGCCTATATTCGTTTTGCGACTATTTATTTACAGATAAAAAATGTAAATGATTTTGAAAAATTAGTGACTGATTTTAAAAAGGATTCAAAGTAATGGAAGATATTGTTAACCGACAATTTAGCGACTTAATGGAGCCGGAATTGTCAGATAATGCCCGGTATATTGCTGAGACAAGATACGGGATGAAGGGTGAAGGGGGAGAGAGATTGGAGAAAGTAAAGGATATTTTTTGGCGGGTGGCTAGCAGTGTAGCCAAGGGAGATTTGAACTTTGATAAATCTGCCGCCGCTGAAGCTTTAATGGATAAGCAAGCAAAAAAGTTTTATCAGCTTTTAGCCGAGCAAAAGTTTATGCCCAATACCCCCTGTTTAGTTAATGCCGGTAAAAAACATCAACAAATGTCGGCCTGTTTTGTGTTGCCGATTGAGGATTCGATGGAGTCAATTCTGACGACTTTAAAGGATATGGCCATGATTCACAAAAGCGGAGGGGGAACAGGTTTTTCCTTTTCTCAGCTGCGGCCCAGCGGGGACTTTATTGCCAGTTCCGGGGGAACGACAGTGGGACCGGTGTCGTTTATGCAGGCTTATAACGATGTTACTTCCCAAATAAAACAAGGCGGAGTCAGGCGGGGGGCCAATATGGGGATGTTGTCGATTGAGCATCCGGATGTCCTGCGCTTTGCGGTGGTGAAACTGGATGAATATTCTCTGACTAATTTCAATATATCACTTGGGGTTACCAACAAATTTATGGATCAGCTGGAGTCTGATAAAAAGTTTGTGGATGATGATAGTATTCCGGAGGAAATTGTGGAAAAAATCAGATTAGCTGAAGCAGACCGGGATGTAGATATAAGACTACGGGAGATTGAGGAGCAAACCCAAAAGCTTTACGAATGGGCGAGGGCAATAAATAAGGATGAGGGATATGAATTAATAAATCCGCGAACCGGTCAGGGAATGATGAAATTAAACGCTTTTAAAGTTTTTAATTTGGTTACCCGTTTGGCTTGGCAATATGGTGATCCGGGGTTGGTGTTTATTGACCGAATGAACGAGGAGAGAAGCAATCCGGTGCCAAAAATGGGGAGAATTGAAGCAACCAACCCTTGTGGTGAACAGCCTTTATTGCCTTATGACGCCTGTAATTTAGGGAGTATAAATTTGAGTAAGTTTGTGATGGAGGGAGCCGCCTCCGCCGGAGGCTTCGGCGAGCTAAACTGGCCGGAATTAGCCAGAGTGGTGCGGGGGGCGGTGCATTTTTTGGACAATATTGTGGAAATAAATGAATTTCCGGTAGCCAAAATTCGGGAAATGGTAAACAAAACCAGAAGAATCGGATTGGGGGTAATGGGATTTGCCGACATGTTGTTTAAATTAGGAGTTCGGTATGATTCAGAAGCAGGAGTGGTATGGGCAGAAAAAGTGATGAAATTTATAGACACTGAAGCCAAAAAGGCTACGGTTGAGTTGGGAAGTCAGCGGGGAGTCTTTGAGGCTTGGGGGGAGAGTGTTTATGGCGGGAGTGAGTATCGTCCCAGAAATATGTCCTTAACTACAATTGCTCCTACCGGGACAATTTCAGTGGTGGCAGATGCCAGCAGCGGAATTGAGCCGTTATTTTCTTTGGGTTATCAAAAAAATACAGTTGAGGGAAAAGTGCTACAGGTGATGAACCCAATATTTATTGAGGAGTTGAAAAAGAAAAATATTTATTCCGAACAGCTTTTGGATAAAGTGATAAAAAATGGTGGGAAAATTGCGGAAATTAAAGAAATTCCGGAAGAAGTTAAGGAAATATTCCGGACGGCTTTGGAAATTAGTTCGGAGTGGCATGTCCGGATTCAGGCGGCTTTTCAAAAATATACGGATAATGCGGTTTCAAAAACAATTAATTTTCCCAAAGAAGCTACAGTGGATGAAGTAAGAAAAGCCTATTTACTGGCATATTCGTTGGGGACAAAAGGAGTTACCATATATAGAAGCGGCAGTCGGGAAAAGGAAGTTATTCAGCAGGTTAAATCGAAAAACTTGATAATTCCGGTGAAAAAACCGACGCCGGAAGTGGCGAGGGGAGTAAGGTTGAGGAAACCCTGTGATGCCGGCAGGGTTTATACTTCAGTTTTTTTTGAAGGAGGCAATGGGCCGGTGGAGGTGTTTGTAAATCTTGGGAAAAGCGGCGGCTATATGGCCGGGTCGGCTGAAGTAACCGGAAGATTGGCGTCACTGTCACTTAAATACGGGGCGACATTGGAGGAAGTGGCAGAGGAGTTGGTGGGGATCTCCTGCGGTCAAAAAATAGGATTTGGAAATGGAACGGTTTTGAGTATGTTTGATGCGGTGGGGAAATCACTTCTGGAAATTTCCCGGGGAGAGCAGTTGGATTTATTTCAGGAAGAGAAACAGAAATTAGTAGTGCCGAAGGTAAACGGGAAACAACAAAATTTAGTCAATGAGGCGAGGGCTAAACAGACAGATTTGGAAAGCAAGTTTTCAGCTTGTCCTGATTGCGGCAGCCCGCTTTATGCCGAAGAGGGGTGTTATAAATGTTCAAATAATTTTTGCGGGTATTCCAAATGCAGTTAAACCCCTCTTTAATTCTCCCTTTGAGGAAGGGGAGCCGAAGCCTCCTTTTTCAAGGGAGGTCGCCCGAAGGGCAGGAGGGTTTTGATAAATGATAACCACAAAAACAGGTGATAATGGGTGGACGGGTTACGGAGGGAAAAAAGTGAGGAAAGACAATCCAATAATTGAGGCAATCGGGATCTTGGATGAATTACAGGCAGTGTTATCAATTATCAATTATCAATTACGAATTACGAATTTTAGAAAAATAATTGTCGATATTCAGAAAATTATGTCGGGAAAGAAGACGGAAGTTAATTTAGATGTAGAAATAAAAAGACTGGAAGAAAAGGTAAAACCGGTAAACAAGTTTATAATTTTTAGTAATAAAAAAGCGATTTACCTGAACTGGGCCAGAACAGTAACCAGAAGAGCTGAAAGAAGAGCGATGGCACTAAAGGATAAAAAGGCGTTAGAATATCTAAACAGATTGTCAAAATTTATATATTTAAAAGCCAGAGAAACAGAAGAAAAATAGAAGGAAGAAGGGTGTCCCGGCAGTGGCCGGGTGAAAATTCCCTCGCTGGGCCGCAACCGTAATAGCCGGGTCGATAAATCTTACGAGCACTAAGTAATATGCAAGAAGAATCAGAGAAAAGATTAAATTTTGATCCGGTGGCCGAGGTTGGATACCTGAGAAGATTTGGAGATGGATTGAGAAGACAACAGTTGTCACGGGAGATTGGAACATCTTTGGCAGAATTATTTCTTAGTGAATATAGCCATGAATATCAAATGATTGGCGGTCAGATTTGTGATGCAGCCACAGGGATCTCCATCAGAAATTTAAGCGATGAGGGGGAGTCAGAGGAAAGGATTGAGAGAATGATTTTAGATGGAGCCAAAATGGTAGTTAATGTCAGTCCAAAGAATAAAGAATTGGGTTATTTTGATAATGTAGTCGATATTTGGAAGGTTGAAGATGGAGAAAAAATAAATT
>PEWA01000052.1:31870-32012 GCA_002780135.1 Candidatus Shapirobacteria bacterium CG06_land_8_20_14_3_00_40_12 | reverse complement strand
ACTGGCGCTATCTGGTTATCGGACCCAAAACTCTTTGGACCAAAATCGCCCTCCCTCTTCAACTAGCTATCTCCAAAGAAAAAACTGATTTCTTTTTTTCACCGAGCCATTATTCTCCATACCCGTCCTCCGTTCCCACTAT
>PEWA01000052.1:0-31780 GCA_002780135.1 Candidatus Shapirobacteria bacterium CG06_land_8_20_14_3_00_40_12 | reverse complement strand
CATTAAACACGCCCACCATATTATCGCTGTATCTGAATTTACTAAAAATGAAATAATAAAAACATTTAAAGTTTCACCGGATTCTATTTCTGTTATTAGAAACGGGGTTGGTAAAATTCCCGTCATTTCCCCGAACGACGAGTTGTCGGTTCTTAACAAATACCACATATCTTTGCCCTATTTTTTGACTGTCGGCACTCTCAAACCCAACAAAAATTATTCTTTCCTAATTAAAGCTTTCGCCAAATTTCTACTTATCTCCTCATCTTCTCATCTAAAATATTCTCTGGTTATCGCTGGTAAAAAGGGTTGGCTCTATGACGATATTTTTGCCACTGTTATTAAATATAATCTTCAAAATCAAGTGATTTTTACTGATTTTATCACCGAAAAAGAGAAGTGGGTTTTGTACAAACAGGCCGTTGCTACCGTCATTCCCAGTCTTTATGAGGGTTTTGGCATTCCGGTTCTGGAAAGTCAGCGCCTGGGTACCCCGGTAATAGCGAGCAATATCGACTCATTAAAAGAAATTCTTGATGACAGTGCCCTCTATATCAATCCTAGAAATTCTTCATCCCTAGTCGCTGCTCTTAAAAAAATAACCAATATTGACACCCGATTTAAATTCCGCCATCTGGGAACAAAAAACAGTCGTCGCTTCACTTGGATCAAAAGTGGCCACCAACTTTTAAGGCTTTTTGATCATCTATCTGGGGTATAATTCATCCATGTTAAAACTTCTTCCCAAAGTCCTCAATCGCCTAAAAACAATTCTTGAAGAATTTTGGCTACTTATATTGCGAATTGTAGGCTTTATCCCCATTCACACCATTCGTAAAATATTTTACATTTTATCCGGTATTAATCTTCCTTTTGATTCCACCATTCACTTAGAAGCCAACTTCTTTAAACCCTCTGGAATTACTATCGGCCACGACACCATTATTGGCTACCGGTCTTTTTTAGATGGACGGGGAAAACTCGCCATCGGTTCCCACGTCGATATTGCTTCCGAAGTCTTAATTTACACTGATGAACACAATGTTAATTCAGCTGATTTTGGTAATAGTTTCGCTCCGGTAAAAATTAGCGATTATGTTTTCATTGGCCCTCGGGCTATTATTTTACCCGGCGTCACTATTGGTAGGGGAGCAGTAGTTGCTGCCGGTGCCGTGGTTACCAAAAGCATTCCCGATTTCGAAATTTGGGGTGGTGTTCCGGCCAAAAAGATCAGTCTTCGCCGGGTTACTAATCCCGACTACTTACTTGGTCGGGCCATGTGGTTTCAATGATCAAAACAGCCCTTATTATTACCTGGGTAGTTTTTAATATTATTGCTCTGATTTACCTTGTCACCCCTCCGCCTTTACTTAGGGATCTTCCCAACAGTGTCAGATCTACCCTACCCGGCGATACCGTTCAGCTCAAAAATGTTTCCGGCTACTTCACCAATTTAACCCGCCGTGAGGTTATTAATCACTATTTATCCTTTTACAACCACCCGCTTCTTATCCATCTAAACCACCCTCCGGAAAAATCAAAAACCATCTTTCGTGATACTATGCAAAGCTATTATCTCGAGGAGCTGGTTCTCCCTTTTAAGGAATCACTTTTTATTAATGGTTACGAATGGGAAAATGATGTTTTTACTAAACCCGAAAAACGCATTGCCAATAAACTAACATACAACGGTGTTTCCTACTCCGCCAAAATTACCCTAAAAACCTTTCCGGTCTCGATTTTCAACCGTTTACTGATTTTTGGGTTTTCTCAGGCATCCTTAATTCTAATTTTTCTTATTTATCATCATGCCCTAAAACATGAAAACTAATCCTCTTCTTTCCATAATCATCATTTCCTTTAATACCTGTCAAATCACCCTGGATTGCCTTAAATCTTTAAAAGCTGATAAAGGACTAGAGTTTGACCTAACCAAAACTTCTACCTCTTCCAAAATTCCCACCGAGGTTATTGTGGTCGACAATAATTCTCACGATGACAGTGTTGCCAAACTCCAAAATATCAACTGGATAAAATTAATTAAAAATTCTCAAAATTCAGGTTTTGGTAAAGCCAACAACCGGGCCCTAAAAATTGCTCGGGGACAATATTTTTTACTATTAAATTCGGACACTCTAATTCTGCATTCGGCTGTCAGTCAGTCCCTCATTTGGCTCTCGGCTCATCCGGAGGCGCATATCTGTACCGCTCAACTTTTAAATGCCAACAAGTCTATTCAGGCTTCTGGTGGTTTTTTCCCAAATTTACTAAATGTTTTTGCTTGGTCTCTGGGTCTTGATGATCTTCCCTTATTCAATTACCTTATAAAACCTTTTCACCCCCATACTCCCTCTTTTTATACCCATGATAATTTTTTTCTAAAAGATCATCGTCAAGATTGGGTCACCGGTGCCTTCATGCTTTTAAGACGTTCAATTTATGAAAGTGTCGGTGGCTTTGATGAAAAATATTTTATGTACGGTGAAGAAGTTGAGTGGAGCTACCGAATGCATCTAAAGTTTCCCCAATCTCAGTGTTGGTATCTGGTCAGCCCCCAAATTATTCACCTCGGCGGCGCTTCGGCTCTTAAACGCAGTGACCCAATTGTCCGGGAGTATCAGGGAGCTCTTTCTTTTTTTAAAAAACACCGCCCCCTTTGGCAAATTTTCTTTGTTAAAATATTTTTCCAAACCAGCTGTTTTTTGAGAAGTTTTATTAACCCAATTTATCGTCAAGCCCAAAAAGAACTATGAACATATTTCGACCACTTTTAGCTGTCTTAATATTATTTATCCCCCTATACCCTAAATTTCCGTTGTTAAATTTCTCCAACACTTACGTTGCCCTCCGTCTCGACGATATTGTTATTGCTCTTATATTTGCCATCTGGCTTCTACTTCAAATAAAATCCCGTTTCCCCATCCTCAAAGAAAAATTTACCTGGTTTTTTCTGGCTTACTTTCTGGCCATCAGTAGCACCACTCTAGTTGCCATCTTTATTTATCAAACCGAACCGGTAAACATCCTTCTTCTTCATTTAATCCGTCGTTTCGAATATGTTTCTCTTTTCTTTATCACTCTCAGAGCCATAAATTCCAAAAAAGATCTCCTATATTTTTACTTTTTTCTGCTCTTATCTGTCACCGGTATCGCTGTCTATGGTTATGGTCAAAAATATCTTCAGTTTCCGGTCATCTCCACTATGAACGAAGAGTTTTCCAAGGGTCAACTTCTGCAAATGAATGTCTGGACCAGAATTAGTTCCACTTTTGCCGGCCATTACGATTTGGCGGCTTATTTAAGTTTGGTCTTAATCGTCCTTCTGGGAGTGATGTTAATTTACAAAAACATATTTATTCGGCTTCTTTCCTTTATTCTTTTTATGGTCTCCTTTCATTTACTAACTTTGACTGCTTCCCGAATTTCCTTTTTTGCTTTTTGGGGCGGTAGTGTTTTAGCCCTAATATTAATTCGCAAATATCTCTGGGTTATTCCCGTCTCTGTTCTGGTCATCTCCGGCATGCTTCAGTCAGTTGATTTAAATAAACGTCTTTTAGCCACCCTGCCTTTTTTTAAACCAAAACCAACTCCAACTATTATAATTGTTCCCACCAATACCCCGGCTCCTCTTCCTACCATTTCCATCAAACCCACTCCTACCCCCATCCCCCTGCCAACCGTAAAACCAATCCCGACTATTATCCGCCACGGACCAATTGATGAGCTTATTCCTATCGACATTGATGCCGGTGTTGCCCGTTCCGGTGAAATCCGCTTTAATGTTGAATGGCCTCGGGCCATTACTGCCTTCCGTAAAAATCCTGTGTGGGGCACAGGGTTGGGGTCTATTTCCCTGGCCACCGACAACGATTATCTCCGGCTTTTGGGGGAAAGTGGTCTATTAGGTTTATTTACTTTTCTTTTCCCGGTTTTTTATCTTATTTTCCGTAGTTTCCGACTTATAAAAACAAAAAGGCCTAATTCTACCGTCCGCCTTGAACTGGTCTTTGTTGGTGTTGTCTTTTCTACCCTGACCAATGCTATTTTTATCGATATTTTTGAAGCCTCCAAGGTGGCTTATGCTTTTTGGATTATTTTCGGAATCTACCATCAGCTTTCGAAATTTAACCAAAAGTCTCAGTGAAGAAATACCATTACCTACTTCTATTTTTATCTCTATGTACTGGGCTACTGCTCCGGCTCTATCATCTCTCCGCTCCGGTGGCCGATTGGCATTCATATCGACAAGTCGATACCGCTTCGGTTACCAAAAATTTTTTAAACAACGGCGTTAATCTGTTAATTCCAACCTATCACAACCTCTCGCCTGACCAATCCGGGCTCGATAACCCTCAAGGTCTTCGGATGGTGGAATTTCCTCTCTACAATCTAATGTCCTGGTTTACTATCAAACTTACCGGTCTTTCTGTTGATATTGCTTCCAGACTAACCTCAATTGTTCTGAGTCTTTTTTCGTCTCTTTTCATTTTCATTTTTGTCTTTTCCTTGACCTCGAAATTTACTCCGGCCTTTTTAGCCATGCTCTCCTTTCTTCTATTGCCCTTTAATATCTATTATTCCCGAACCATTCTTCCGGAAAATGCGGCCGTCTTTTTTATGACTTTATCCTTGGTTTTATTCCGTTTCCATCCGATACTAAGTAGTATTTTTTTGTCACTTTCCGCTCTCTGTAAACCCTTCACCCTCCTTCTGACTTTACCTATTTTTATTTTTCTTTTTTTTCGATTTAAAAAAACAAAAAATATTAATAAATTATTAAAAATAATCGTATTTTCTCTTATCTCTCTTGTTCCACTATTCCTTTGGCGTCACTGGATTCAGGCTTTCCCGGAAGGTATCCCCGCCTCCGCCTGGCTTCTTAATTTTTCCGACAAAAGAATTTTTCCTGAATGGTATCGGGGTTATCATGTTGATTTTTTAAATCAAATTCTTATCCTTCGCCCCTACTGGTGGCGTTGGTTAATTCTGGAAAGGATAAGTTTACTTATTTTGGGTGCCTTTGGCCTTATTCCGGTTACCCTGGGTTTATTTTATCAAAAATTTAACATTAATGTTATAAACTTTCTGGGGTTTATCGGAATATTTTTATATTTTGTCTTTGTTCCCGGTGGTAACATCCAGCATGATTATTATCAAATCTTGATTATCCCATTTATTTCTATCAGTCTTGGCTGTGGCTTCTACTACCTCCTCTACTTTACTCTCCCCGCAAAGTTCCTATCTCTCTGTCTGATATTAATAATCTCCGCTTTTTCCTTATTTTTCTCGGCAGAAAAAATTCTTCCCTACTACCAAATCAATCGTCCGGAAATCGTATCAGCTGGAAAAAAAGTGGATGAGCTTACTCCTAAAAACAGTATTATTATCGCCCCATATCTTGGTGATACCGCCCTTCTCTATCAATGTAATCGCCCGGGCTTTCCCATTGAAATTTATGATATTGCTAAGACAAAAAAATTATTTCCCAACCAACCTCTTTATCTGGTATCAGTCAATTTTGACTCTTACACCAATCAATTAATAAAACTTTATCCTGCTCTTTTTAAATCCGACCAGTTTATTATTTTAGACCTCCAAAATGACTAAGCGAAAAATACTAATGATTACTCCCTACATTCCTCGTCTTTATCAGTCTGGCGGTCAAAATAGTTCCTATTACTCCATTAAATATCTGTCTTCCCGAAACGACATTACTCTTATTTGTTTCAGCCACAACGAAGAGGGTCTCCTGGAAATTCAAAAATACTGTCGTCAGATAATTGTAGTTAAACGGGGTAAAACCTGGAACTTAAAAAACATTCTTTTGGCCGGTTTCAGTAAATACCCTTTTCTGGTCATCAATTACATTTCCACGGCCTTAAGTGAAGCTATCAAAAATGAACTCGACCATAATCAATTTGATCTAATCCATTGCGATAGTTTCTACCCCATTCCCAACATTCCCCTCACGTCGGTTCCCATTGTTCTGGTTGATTTGACTATTGAATATCTGGTTTACCAACATTATGTTGAAAGTCTCCGGGGTTGGAAAAAAATGATTGCCCCGCTTTTATGGATTGACGTCCTGAAACTTAAATATTGGGAAATCCATTATTGGAAAACCATTCACACTGTGGTCGCCTTTGCCCTTGAAGATCAAAAGTTAATCACCAAAACCACCGGACGTGCCGATATTGAATTATTTCAAAACGGGGTTGATAAAACTTTTTATCTCTCCACCCCCAAGGTTCCCAAAAGCCCCACTCCTGCCCTGTTATTTGGGTTCTCTAATATGAAATGGATGCAAAACCGTGAATCGGTTGATCTGATTTTAGATCATGTTTGGCCCCAGATTATTCGGGCTATTCCTGATTGTAAGCTTTACATTATCGGCCGTTTTGCTAAAGAGTTTTACGGACACCTGGGAAACAGCCATATCATCGTTGACGAAGCTGATATTGACGGCGGTATCTTTGACCGCTTTTATTATCTTTACCACTGTTGGGCCCTGGTTGCTCCTATGGGCAGCGGTGGCGGCACTAGAAATAAATTTTTAGAAGCCATGGCCTGCGGCTTACCGGTTATTACTACACCGGAGGGTATGGGGGGAATTAAAATAATAAATCAGGTTCACTCCATTGTCTGTTCGCTGCCCCGCGTTGCCACCGAAACCATTAAACTCCTAAAAAATAAATCAAAAATGCTAGAGATTGGAAAAAACGCCCGCACCTTAATCACCAAAAATTTTTCCTATGAAAAATGCGTGCTAGACTTAAATAATCTCTATGAAAAAATCATCTCCAAGAAATAACCCCATACTTTCCGTCGTTATATTAAACTATAACGCCAAGGACTTCTTGAAAAATTTAATCAATAGTATTGATCGCTCTAAGCTTGGCCGGTTTTTTATTGAAATAATCATTGCCGACAATGCCTCGACTGATAATAGTTTTTCACTGGCCAAAGCTACTTGCCAAAAAAATCCTCAAATAAAATATATCTTTCGTCGGAACTCCGGTAATGTTGGTTTTGCCGCCGGCAACAATCAGGGTTTAACTGTTACCGACAATAATTCCAAGTACGTTTTATTTTTAAATCCCGACACCACCGTTAAAACGGATACTTTTTATCAAATGATAAAATTTTTTGAAGATAATCCCCGGGTTGACGCTGCTACCTGCGATCTAATCTTGGCCCTAACTGGTTTGACCCAGCTCGAAAGTCACCGCGGTTTTCCCACACCCTGGAATGCTTTTTGTCACTTTTTTGGATTTGGGTTACCTAAACTCTTCCCCCAATCAAAAATATTAAACGGCTACTTTTTAGGGAATCTTGACTATTCCCAAACCCAACCCATCGACGCTTGTGTCGGTGCATTTTTTATGCTCAAAAGATCGGTCGGGAATAGTGTCGGTTGGTGGAATGAAAAATATTTTTTCTACGGTGAAGATTTAGACTTCTGCTGGCAATTAAAACAGCATGGTTTTTCTCTATTCTTTTTTCCCGGTACCCAAACTATTCACTATCAGGGAGTCTCTTCTGGTGGAATCAACCAAAAACAAAAACTGTCTGCCGCCTCCCGGGTCACCAAGGTTAAGGTCGCCCAAGCTTCAACTACTGCCATGCGAATTTTTTATCAAGAAAATCTCATCCACCATTATCCTGTCTATCTTCGGTGGATTGTTTGGCTGGGTGTCGATCTTCTTGAATTCTACCGTATCTTTAAAGCCAAATATTTATGACCAAAATCTACGCTTTTATTGATAGTCAAAACCTGAATCTTGGTACCGGCAACGACATTCTTCGAGACAAAAAAACGGTTTATCGGGGGTGGAAACTAGATTTTAAAAAGTTCTTCATTTATTTGAAAGATAAATTCAAAATTAACAAAGCTATTCTTTTTATTGGATATGTTAAAGAAAATCAAAAACTCTACTCTTCCTTAAAGTCCTTCGGATACAAGTTAGTATATAAACCCTCAATCAAAAATCACCAAGGTATCGTTAAAGGAAATGTTGATGCCGAATTAGTATTACATTCAGCTGCTATTGAGTACCAAAACTACGATCAAGCTATTATCGTTTCCGGAGATGGTGATTTCTATTGCCTTCACCATTTTCTAAATAAAAACCACAAACTGCTAAAAATAATTATCCCCAACAAATACTCCGAATCAAGTCTTCTTAAAGAATTCCAAGGCTTTAAAATCTTTTTATACCGAGAAAAATATAAGTTAGAATACAAGCAAAAAAATCGGGAGGCGTCGCACATAGACACAAAGTCTAAGGGTCGTGTTCTCCCTGATGATTAAAGTAATTGTATAAAAAATGTCAAATAAAGTCAAACCCCATATCATTATCGACGCCCGGCTTTATGGTCCGACCAAAACCGGTATCGGCCGCTACACTCAAAATCTCCTTTTGGCTCTACCCCAGCAAAAAAACTTTAATAAATATCAGTTCGGTTTAATCGTCAAACAAGAAGACCTTGACACTGTTAAACAAGACTTGGGCATTTCATATCGATATTTTCCCACCGATATCTCCCACTATTCCTTTTCTGAACAGATCCTACTACCCTCTTATATTTCCAAACGTAAACCCAACCTAGTTCATTTTACCCACTTTAATAAGCCTCTTTTTTATACCGGACTATCAATTATCACTATTCACGATTTAATCAAACATTATTTCAGAGGGAAAAGTACCACCACCAAATCTGTTTTTACCTATTGGCCAAAATACCTAGCCTATCGGTTAGCCACCAAAGTTAATATCAAAAATAATTATATTATCGTTCCGAGTAATTTCTGGCGAAACATTCTTTTAAATCGTTTCGGGCTATCTTCTACAAAAATCACTACTATTTATGAAGCTGTTGATCCTAAATTTCTCAATTTATCGTCTTATGTCTGTCCTCCTAAAAACTATATTCTATACACTGGTAACCTCTATCCCCATAAAAATATCAAAGTAGTTTTTGAGGCTCTGCAAAAATTACCCGGGATTCAATTAAAAATAATCTGTGCCCGAAGCGTTTTCCAAAAGGAGGCCGAGGTTTTGTCCCAAAAACTAGGAGTTGATTCCCAAGTAACTTTTCTTGGTTTTGTCAAAGACTCTGATTTCCCCAAACTTTATTCCCAAGCCTTATGTTTAGTTCATCCCTCTTTTATGGAAGGTTTTAGTCTGACCGGTCTCGAAGCCATGAGTCTAAATTGCCCCGTCATTGCTGCGTCTTCCAGCTGTCTACCTGAAATCTACGGTTCCTCCGTTCTCTATTTTGACCCACACAACAAAAACGATTTAGTTAACCAAATCACCCTTCTTCTTAAAGATTCGACACTTCGTTCCCGCCTAATTAAGCTTGGCCATAAACAAATAACTAAATATTCCTGGACCAAAACCGCTTCCTCCACCCTAAAAATTTATGAAGAAATCTTGGAAAGATCTTAAGGTTGCTATTTATTACGACTGGCTAAACCAATGGGGGGGAGCTGAGAGGGTTCTTCTTGATATTTTGTCACTTTTCCCTCAAGCCCAACTTTTTACACTCTTTTGTGATCCCCAAAATACACCCTGGTTTCCCAAAGGTATAAAAATTCATTCTAGTTTTATTAAAAACCCGTCGCCGATTTTTTCACCTTTTTATGATATCGCCACTGAAAGTTTTGATCTAACCGCATACGATTTAGTTATCGCTACCACCACCAATGTTGGCCATTCCCTTTTAACCTCGCCTGAAAGTCTTTTTGTTTGTTATTATCACAATTTCAATCGCCATCTTTATCAGAACCAAAATAAATATTTATCGCTACTTCTTGGTCTTTATCAAAAAATTGATCACATCTACTCGCGTCGCCCCGATTA
Source organism: Candidatus Shapirobacteria bacterium CG06_land_8_20_14_3_00_40_12 (assembly GCA_002780135.1). GTDB lineage: Bacteria > Patescibacteriota > Microgenomatia > UBA12405 > UBA12405 > UBA12158. Next base: position 21,914 of record PEWA01000052.1, on the reverse strand, counting down.
TTCTTTTTGCAATTCGGAAACTGTCCAAAAAAGACTGAGTGATACTTTTGACATACTCGCTAAAGTTATTTATCCGGGTATCGATATTCAATACTTCACCCCCATCACTTCAAAACAGAAAAATTATTTTCTAATTGTCAATCGCCTGGTTCCCTACAAAAATATTGATTATGTTATCGAAACATTCCAAACTCTTCCGTACACCTTAAAGATTGTCGGTGTCGGCCGTGACCTCCCCAGGTTAAAAAGACAAGCATATCCTTTCAAAAACATAGAACTCTTAGGTCTGGTGTCAAACGATTCACTTCGTCAACTTTATCAGCAAAGCCTGGGCTTAATCTCACCCCAACTGGAAGATTTTGGTCTGACTTCGCTGGAAGCCCAGGCCTGTGGCCGACCGGTTATAGGTTTTGGTCTTGGTGGAAACTCCGAAACAGTAGTTGACGGTAAAAGCGGAATTCTTTATCCCCACCAATCATGTTCTTCTCTTGCTCAGGCTATTAAACTCTTCTTTTCTTCAAATATAAAATCCGCCGACTGTCGCCAAAATTCGGAAAAGTTTAGCCGGTCTACCTTTATGCTAAACTTTAAAAAAGAGATTTTATCCCTATGTCAAACCAAAAAAATCATCTCTTAGTAATCCTTTGCGGTGGTACCGGCCCGAGACTCTGGCCCTTATCCACTACCTCGAACCCTAAACAATTTCTGTCTATTTTATCCGACAAAAGTCTCCTTGAACAAACTCTCCGTCGCCTGCTTCACGTTGCCCCCAGGGAAAATATTTATATCGTTACTAGTAATCGAAACATTAATCACATAAAAAAAATCGCTAATAATTTTATCCCCCAAAATCAGGTTATTATTGAACCGGATAAAAAAAATACCGCCCTCGCTATTTATTACACCCTAAATCAATTCAAGGACTTAGATCCGAATACGGTGATTTCCTTTTTACCCTCCGATCACTTTATTCATCCGGTCGACAAATTCAAAAAGGACTTATTTTTGGTTGCCCATATCGCCAGAGAATCTTTGTCGCTGGTTACCATCGGCATTCACCCTTCGTCTCCCAATACTTCCTACGGCTACATTCTCAAAAATAAAAGATTTATCGAAAAACCGGATAAAATCAGGGCCCTAAAATATATCATTAATGATGCCCTTTGGAATTCGGGTATTTATACGGCCACTCTCGGCACCTATCTCTCAGAATTCAACCAACACTTCCCTCACCCCACCTATCAAAAATCCCCATCACTCTCTTTTGATAAAGCCATCTCCGAAAAAAGTAAAAATATCAGTTGTCTTAAGGCCTCATTTGATTGGAGTGATGTTGGGGAATGGGGATCAATTTTTGCCAAGTCCGCCTTTGATCACCAAAAAATTGCCACCGTCAATTCCCAAACCAAGTATCTCTCCCAGAACAGTCATCGCTGTTTATTATCATCTGAAAGTCCGGATAAATTAATCGGGGTTGTCGGTGTCAATAATTTAGCCATAATCGATACCCCCAATGCCTTATTAGTTTCATCGTTGGATCAAAGTTATCAAGTTCGTGAATTAGTCACCAAGATTGTCAACACCCCAAAATTAAAAAGGTTTTTTGTTGATGATTAAAAACATTAGTTCTATTAACAACTTAAGGGTTTTTATGTTTCCACTTGTTAAGCGTTTAATTGATATTATTTCCTCTGTCTTACTCTTGATTATTTTTTCTCCTGCACTGGTTTTTATTTCTTTGCTCATTAAGCTCACCTCAGATGGCCCGGTCCTTCTACGTCAGAAACGCGTCGGTAAAAATGGGGAATTCATCATGTATAAATTTCGTTCGATGTATAACGGTAAAGATTATCCCAATGATATGGATGCCTTCCTTCGGGACAAGTATCCTCACCTATGGAAGAAATTTGTTAAAAATGGTTGGAAACTTCCAATGAACGAAGATCCTCGAATCACTCCGATTGGTAAATTTATTCGTAAAACTTCAATCGATGAAATGGCTCAGTTTATTAATGTACTCAAAGGTGAAATGAGTTTAGTTGGCCCCCGCGCCTACCGAAATGAAGAGTTGGCTGAATATGAAAAAAAATATCCCGAATCCAAAAAATATGTGGACATTATCAAAACCGCCAAACCCGGTATTACCGGTCTCTGGCAAACCTCGGGACGAAACGATATGAGTTTTAAACAACGGGCCGAACTTGACGCCAGATACATCAAAAATCGATCTCTTCGACAAGAGTTACAAATAATTCTCAAAACTCCCTTTGTCATGTTTTCAATTTGGTAAACATGTTAGACTGATTTATGGAAATGCCCTCCTCCATCACTCCGGCTCCGACACCTAAAACCCCTAAAGTCAAATCCAAGAGAAAAAAGTTCTTATTAATACCCTTTAGTATATTGTTTTTTCTTATCATCGTTTTCCTCTCCGGCTTCTTTTTTATTTATCTTCCGGGTAAAAATTTATTGTCTTTAGTTGTCGTTGCAAAGACCGAATTGGAATCGCTAAAAACATCAGTCTCTGATAAAGATCTAGTACTTACTCAAACCATTATTAATAATCTAAAAGGTCAAATCAAAACTATTGACGATAAATATTCGGATTTGTCCTATCTAAAACCTCTGCCCTTTATTAAAGATTATTACCAGGACGGTCAGGAACTAATTTCCATCGCCAATGATAGTTTAGATACTGGGTTAATAGTAATTGAAGCCGTCAAACCTTACCAAGATTTTTTGGGATTAAAAGGAGCCGCCACTAGTAGTGCCAAAACTACCGAAGACCGAATTACCTTTCTTACCAGATCAATTGAAGGCCTGCTTCCCAACCTTAATTTGGTCGAAAATAAAATCAAGAACATTGAAAATTCTTTAAATTCTATTGATATCAACCGTTACCCGGAAATTTACCAAGGTTTGCCTCTTCATCAAAATTTCAACCAACTTAAGGAAACCGTAGCTCAAATCAACAAATTAATTACCGACGGTAAGCCGATTCTAACCAAAACTTCGTGGCTATTGGGTAAAGATAAACCCCGAAACTATCTGGTTATTTTTCAAAACGACGGTGAACTCAGACCCAGTGGCGGTTTTTGGACCGCCTATTCCACCGTCAAAATGAACAATGGCAAGGTTACCCCGGGAATTGCCAGTAATATTTATGACCTCGATGACAAGCTCCAAAGTGTTACTCCGGCCCCCCGTCTAATCAAATCTTATCATCTTAACGTTCCTTATCTTAACCTTCGCGACAGCAATCTTTCCCCTGATTTTCCTACCGATGCCCAGATTTTTCTTGACGCCTATTACAAAGCTATAGGTAAAGGAACCAAGTTTGACGCCGTTGTCGCCCTTGATACTAATGTTTTAGTTGATTTAGTCGGGGTTCTGGGTAAACTTGACACCCGGGTTGGTACTTTTACTATCAACCCCGACAAGCGTTGTGACGGTTGTCCCAAAATTATTTACGACCTGGAGTGGATTTCCGGTCGCCCCCGAAACTTTATTGAAAATAACCGTAAAGACTTTTTGGCACCGGTAATGCAGGCTCTCCTGGCTAATGCTATGGGTTCGGAAAAAACTAAAATCCCACTCCTGGCCGACGCCTTTGTTAAAAATATTCTTGAAAAACACATTCTCTTTTTCTTTCCTGACGCTGATTTGCAAACAGCCGCTGTTTTAGCCAATATTACCGGAAACATAGTTTCCACCAATTCCGATACTGATTATTTTCACCTCAACGACGCCAATTTTGCCAGTGCCAAAAGTAATATTTTTATCACTCAAAAAATAAAACATGAAATCTCTGTAACTGATGGCCGTGTTGAACATAAAATCTCTATTACCTATTCCAACCCCAATCCGGCCTCAAACTGTAATTTAGAAAAGGGAGATCTCTGTCTTAATGCCCCCAAATATCGTGATCTTTTCCGTTTTTATGTCCCGCTCGGTAGTCGTTTAATTAAGATGACCGGCTCTGAGGTTGACACTCTTTCCTACGAAGAATTAGGTAAACAGGTTTTTGAGGGATTTTATGGTAATAAGTATCCCTTATACGCTAAATCCAGTTCCAAAGTTACCCTCCAATATTTAAGTAGTGTCAAAGCTTCAAAAAACTATACTCTTTACCTTCAAAAACAACCTGGCACCAAAGGAGTCGAATACGAAATCTTCATCAACGGTAAAAGTACCGAAACCTTCAATTGGGTCAGCGATAAAACCATCAAGTTATCCCTGTGATAGGTCAATCATTCAGCACTGAAGCCATAGTTGTCAACCTTCAAAACCGGGGTGAGAAAGATATTTTGGTTACTTTTTTAACTCCAAATCATGGCAAAATTATTGTTAAAGCTGCCGGAGTAAAATCAATAAAAAGTTCCCGTGGAGCCAATCTCCAGTTAGGAAATATCACCAACATCAGTCTTCGCCAAAACAATGGTATCTATTGGTTGTCGGAATGTTTGGCTACTAATTCATTCATGTTTGAACAAAAAAAACTAATTCAATTAAACCTCCTGTTTTATTTTTTGGAAATTGTTAAAAACATAACTTCTGAAAATGAGAGTTCACCTAAAATCTTTTTTTTAGCCAAAGAAATAATACTCGAACTTTCCCAAAATCATCTGGTTCCCTTTATTTCCCGACAAATCGACTTTCTGGAAACTCTAGGTTTTGGCATTCCTGACAATATTCGCCAAAATCTGTTGGCCAAAAAATATCACTTAGTTCAAAAAGATCTTATTTCCTATTTTGAAAGCATTCTCGAAAAACCTCTTCAAAGTAGTCGGCTCCTAACTAATAATATATAATCACTTATGATTTCCGACACCCAATCCGATCTCGTTGCTAAAATTGTCGCCCTCTGTAAGAGAAGGGGAATAGTCTTTCAAAATAGCGATATATACGGTGGTATTCAGGGTTTTTATGACTATGGTCCAATTGGTTCCTTAATGAAATACAATTGGAAAAACTTATGGATTCGGGATAATGTTACTAGGCGCAGTGATGTAGTCTTAATCGACGGATCAATTATCACTCATCCCAAAGTCTGGGAAGCCTCCGGTCATGTCAAAAATTTTAGTGATGAATTAGTCGAATGCAAAAAATGTAATAAACGTTTCCGCCCCGACCTAATTAACAACTCTCTAAAATGTCCCGAATGTGGTGGTGAACTCACTGATCCAAAAAAATTTAATATTCTGTTTCACACCGAAATCGGCGTTATCGAAGGCGAGAAAATTCCGGCATATCTTCGGGGTGAAGCCTGTCAAAACATTTACCTTAATTTTAAAAACATCGTTGACTCCACCCGGGTCACAATTCCTTTCGGTATTGCCCAAATCGGTAAAGCTTTTCGAAACGAAATTACACCTAAAAATTTTCTCTATCGTACCCGCGAATTTGAACAATGGGACATCCAATACTTCGTTCATCCGCAGGATATGGATAAGTGGTACGAATATTGGAAAGAAAAACGTCTTTCTTGGTATCAAAATCTATTCAATAGCCAAGATAATCTCCGCCTGCGCCAACACCAAAAAGATGAATTGGTTTTTTACGCCAAAAAAGCCTTCGATATTGAATTTAACTCTTCTTGGGGTTGGACTGAAATGGAAGGGATTCACTGGCGCAGCGATTATGATTTAACTCAACATTCCCTCTTCAGCGGTCAAGATCTTTCCTATCGGGATCCGACTACTTCCCAAAAATATATTCCCAATATTGTCGAAACTTCCGGTGGAGTTGACCGTTCTTTTTTCTTTTTACTCCTCGACGCTTATCGTGAAGAAAAAACTGCCGCTGGCGATACCCGAATCTGGCTTAAAATTAACCCTCAAATTTCTGCTTACAAAATGGCTGTTTTCCCGCTGGCCAGTAATAAACCTCAACTGGTTGATAAAGCCAAAGCTATTTATCAAAAACTTCAACAAAAATATTCGGTAGATTTCGACGATAGTAGCAATATCGGTAAAAAATACCGCCGCCATGATGAAATCGGTACCCCTTGGTGTCTGGTGGTTGATTTTCAAAGTCTGGAGGATAATACCGTTACTGTTCGTGACCGCGATACGATGACTCAAATCCGGATAAACATTAATAAAATTGACTCCTGGTTACAAAAAAAGTTAAACTAATTTATGAAAAAATTTCTTTCTTTAATTATTCTTTCCTCCATATTTCTCTCTGCCTGCAGTCAGTCCAAATCCCCGGTTTCACCCACCCCAACTCCGGTACCCCGTGAATATGTCTTAACTGAAACCGACAAACCCAAAATCACTCTCACCCCCCGAAGCGATGGTCACGAACTAACTCTCAAAATTACAGGCATAAAACCAATCTTTAAAAAAATTGAATATGAACTTGTTTACACTGCTAGTGATTCCGGACTGGAAATTGAAAAAGGGGTTAGCGGCACCGCCGAATCAAAGGACATTACCAATGGTGGTTTTGAACGCAAGATACTTTTAGGAACTGAAAGCTGCACCAGTGGTTGTAAATACAAATATGACGCCGGGGTCAACGGCGGTACTCTCAATCTCACCCTAAACACCCAAAACGACCAGGTGGCGGCTCTGACGATGCCCTTTACCCTTACTCTAATCAAGTCTAAAGGCTTCACCATCACCTGGAAACAATGAAGTATCACCAGCCCATTCTTCTTGATGAAGTGATCAGGCTTTTTGACCCCCAAAAAAATCAAGTTTACTTCGATGCCACCCTTGGTCACGGTGGTCACACTATTCCACTCCTCAAATCGGGAGCTACCGTTTTTGGTCTTGACGCTGATAGCAATAACTTGGTTTTAGCCACCAAAAGAATTACTGATCTTAATTTATCTACCAATTTTCACCCCTTAAAAGGAAACTTCTCCCGATTAAAAAGTATCTGGAAAAAAAACATCAATCAACCTCTCGACGGTCTTCTCTTTGATTTGGGTTTAAGTAATTCCCAACAGCTTTCCCAAAATCGTGGTTTTTCTTTCAACGATCAATTTTCCCTGGACATGAGACTTGATCCGATTCATCAACACCTTACTGCCGAAAATATAATAAACACGGCTTCCGAAGAGGACTTGTTTGATATTTTTTCCAAAATCTCTCAGGAAAGATATAGCCGACCCCTGGCTCAAAAAATTATTAATCGCCGGCAACAGGAACCTATCAAATCAGGATTAAGATTGGCCGAAATTATTCGTTCTTTCTATAAAGATAGAAAAGTAACTTGCCCCCACGACCCGGCTACAAAAATATTTTTAGCCCTCCGAATTACCGTTAATAATGAATTAAAAAATTTAAATAAAGCCCTCGAGATTTCCCTCAAAATAGTTAAACCCAAAGGACGGGTTATAGTCATTACCTTTCACTCCGGAGAAGATCGTTTGGTAAAAAACTTTTTACGAAATTCTGGCCTAAAATCCCAAAGGCTGTCCCCTTCAATGGATGAAGTATCAACAAACCCCCTTTCCCGGTCAGCCCACCTAAGGTCTTATACTATTAACTGATGCCCGCTCAATTGCTTTTATCAGCCACTATCAGTCTAGTCATCTTTCAACTATTATTTTCTTTTTTCTACTCCAGTCAAATTGTCAAACTCAGTCACGACTTTTCCGCGCTTCAAAAAAAATATCGGGAATTTCTAGATCTAAACCAAAATCTGGAACAAAAATATGTCCAAAAATTCACTTTATTTCATGAGTAACAACCGAATATCTATACTAAAAACTACAATTATTTTTTCTTTTGTAATTGTCGTTCTCCGCCTCTTTTACTGGCAAATATATCTGGGGCAAACAGTCCGAAACCGTAGTTTAAACCAAATATATCAACAAACAAAAATTTTACCTAATCTGGGCCACCTTCTCGCTTCTGACTCATTTCCCTTAAGTCTTGATTCCCGTTTTTATCTTTTGTCACTTTATAAACCCAATCTTGATCGAAAACTTGAGGATGTTCTTCTCTATCTGGAAAAAATAAAACCTGGTCTTAAATTGGAATCCGAAAAACAAATTGGATTCTTTCTTAAACCCAATATCAAGTGGGTCACCCTACCCACCAAGTTTTACAGCCAAGACGTAAAAAAAATAGATTTAGCCGGTGTCAGTTTCGAAGAGGTTTCGTCAAGATATTACCCGGAAGGTAATTTAGCCAAAGATGTTTTATTAAATCTCGAAAGTTTTTATAAACGAACTCTTTCGGGAAAGGTGGGTTTTTCTGTCGCCCCGGTCGATGCTACCGGACAATTAATATTAAGTCGCAAAAACTGGCACAAAAGTGAAGTCGATGGTACCGACATTCCCCTCAGTCTTAACCGACAAGTTCAATCTATATTAGCCTCATCTCTTGAACTTGGCCTAAAACGTTTTCAAGCTGAAAATGCTACCGGCATTATAATTAATCCTCAAAGTGGTGAAATAATCGCCATCAGCTCTGTCCCTCAAAATTCTACCCAAAGCTCATCTCTTCGACCCATATCTTACCTATTTGAACCTGGTTCAATTTTTAAACCCCTGGTTCTATCTATGGCTTTAAACGAAAATAGCATTGGACTCGATTTTGTTTGTCCGGTTTGTGGTAAACCTCGTACCTATGGCCAATATACTATAAATAATTGGAACGAAAAAACCCACCCTAATTCAAATCTCCCTGATGTCATCAAAAACTCTGACAACATTGCTATGAGTTATATTATTGAAAAACTTGGTTTAACTTCCTTTCAGCGTTATTTTCACCTCTTGGGACTTAATCAAAAAACCAATGTCGATCTACTGGGTGAATCAACTTCTTCCTTAAAAAAATATTGGTCTGATATTGATTTGGCGACCGCATCTTTTGGCCAGGGTTTTGCTGTCAACGAACTACAAATGCTTCGGGCTTTCAACACTCTCGGTAATGGTGGAAAATTAGTTTCTCCCCATTTTAATCTCAATAATCCCTTATCTGAAAGTACGGTGTTTGCCCCTGATACCGTCGATAAAGTAGTTAATATTCTCAAATATGCTGTCGAAACTGGTGCTGTTAGCAGTTTAAAACCAAAAAATATTGAAGTTTGTGCCAAAAGCGGCACTGCTCAAATTGCTAAAAGTGGCCAGTATGCCGACACTGATACCATCGCCTCTTATGTTGGATTTTCCCCCTGCCAGAATCCCAAATTCTCCATGATTATTATTTTTAATAAGCCCCAACTCTCAACTTGGGGTTCGTCCACCGCCGCCCCAGTTTGGTTTGAAATCGCTTCCAAGATCACCCCTTTGTTATAATAAATCACCCCTTATGTTCCAAAAACTTAAAAACTATCTTTGGCATCTGCCGAGAACCGTTTTTTGGCAATCTTTTTATTGTTTTCCCCAAAAATCCCTTACTTTAATCGGGGTAACCGGAACTGACGGTAAAACCAGTACCTGCAATCTTATATATCAGATTTTAACTGAGGCACATCTTAAAACCAAATCAATTACCACCCTTAATAGCCCCGGACTTCACACCACCAGTAATTTTAGTTCGAAAACTTTTTTTCAACTTCTAAGGCAATACCAAAAAGAGGGGATCACTCATGTTATTTGCGAAGTTACTTCCCATGCTCTTGATCAATTTCGCTATTTTGGCTGTCATTTTGAGGTCGGTGTTATTACCAATATTTCACATGAACATCTCGACTATCATCACTCCATGACTAATTACGTTCTGGCTAAATCACGTCTCTTTTCCCAATCAAAGTACAAAATCCTCAACGCTGATGATTCATATTTTTCGGAACTAAAAAAACTTTTAAAAGGAAATCTGTCAACCTATTCCATTAAAAACCCATCAGATTTTCAGGCAAAAAATATAACCATCACCCCCGATTCTCTATCTTTTGTTCTAAATAAGCAACTTTACACCTCTGACTCTCCTTATAAATACCAAATATATAATTTACTCGCCGCGATTTCTCTGACTCAAAAATTAAAAATAAATCCCGACACCATTATCGCCTCCGTCCGCCATTTCCCTGAAACCAAAGGACGACGTGAGACAGTCAAAAATAATCTACGGCTAAATTGCATTGTTGACTTTGCCCACACCCCCAATGCTCTCTATGAAACTTTAACCTCTCTTAAAAACATTTATTCTCACGGTAAATTAATTTGTCTCTTTGGTGCCACCGGAGGCCGCGATAAAAGTAAACGACCCATAATGGGAAAAATTGTTTCTGAAAACTGCGATATCGCCATTGTTACCGCTGATGATACTCGCACTGAATCGGTTGAGGATATTAATCAACAAATAATCTCCGGATTTAGCCCTCTCAAACTCAAACAAAAAAAGTTTTTTTATCACAACATTTTTAACCGCCAAGATGCCTTTAGTCTGGCAGTTAAAATTGCCAATCCCGGTGATACCATTGTCGCCTGTGGTAAAGGACACGAAACCTCCATTCTTCACGGCAAAACCGAATACCCCTGGTCAGAAACTGAAGCCTTTAATTCTGCTTTTAGGGCTCATAGTCAAAATGTTTAATTTAAATAATTTTTCCACCATCAAAGAATACTATCAAAATGGGTTGTTACCTCAACGGAATTCCAAAAAACTTTTTTATTTTCAAACCAGTTGCCGTTCCAACTTGTCTGTATTTAACCTAAGTTCAGAAAACCGTCGGATTCTTAATAAAACCACAGAATATTTTTCAGAAGTTATTCCTCTTAATAATTTTTCTTTTTCTCTTGATGTTCAAAAAACCATTTTTAATTGGATCAAGAAACTTGGATGGAGTTTTCCTGTGTCATCAGTTAAATATGTATTTTCAACTCACATCTTTAATCGTCTCTATATTTGGAGGGATAATCAAAACCAAGTCGTAGCTTACTCTATCTGTTATTTTTCAAAGACCATTTCCCATATTGCTTATGTCTTTTATAATCCCTCCCTTTCAAAAACAAATCTCCCTATTCGCCTCACCCTTCAGGTAATCATTGACAGCCACCAACAAAAATTACAATATTGTTATCTTGGCCGCTTCGAGGCAAAGGTTCGGGGTATTGGATACTATAAAAGGAACATGCCTGGATTCGAATATTTTTCCCAAAATCAATGGAGGCAATTATGAAAATTCATATTTTGGCAATTAGCGGCACTATGACCACTCCTCTGGCTCTAGCTTTAAAAAAAAGTGGACACACCGTTACCGGCAGCGATCAAAACCATATTTATCCTCCTTTTAGCCAAATTCTTCACCGAGCTCATATTTCGATTAACCCCAAACTTGATTCTATCTCTCCCGATCTGGTTATCGTTGGCTCTGCCTATAAAAAATTCAAAAATACACAAGTTGAGTTTCGTTTTTTCCAAAGCCAGAAAATTCCTTACATCTCTGCCACTCAATATCTCGCTACTAAATTAATTAATAAAAATAGCATCCTGGTTGCCGGAAGCTACGGTAAAACTACCATTTCCGCTGTTCTGGCCTGGATTTTAACCAAAAGCAAGCTCAATCCTTCCTATTTTATTGGCGGCCAATGTTTGAATCATTTCCCCTCGCTTAAGTTTGCTCAATCCGATTGGTCGATAGTTGAGGCTGATGAATCTATAAACGGTTTAGACACTCAGGCTAAATTCCTTTACTACCCAATAAAATATTTAGTTCTTACCTCGTCCTCCTGGGAGCATCGCGACTCATACAAAAGTGAATCTGAAAATCGACTCAGTTTTATTAATTTAATTAAACGTCTCCCCCCTGAAGGTCTCCTGATTTACAACTCAGAGGATCCCTCAATAAAATCTCTGATTAAATATGCTCAATGTAAGTGTGTTGACTACTCCCTATACCACCACCAACATCCCTTTCTCTTTGGCCACCATAATCAAAACAATTTGGCTGCCTGTCATACTCTTTGTACTAATTTAGGAATAAGTCAAAAATTTTTTAAAACTAACCTGCAAAGTTTTAAAGGAATCAAACGCCGGCTTGAATTAACATCAATCGTAAAAAATACTTATTTCTACGATGATTTTGCCCAGTCACCTCACCGTATTAAAGTAAGTCTTTTGGCTCTCGAAAAACTTCATCCCGGAAAAACTATTCTGGTAATTTTTGAAGCCCAAGCTAGTTTCCTTCAATATAAATCCTCGCTGGGGAAAGTTGCTGACTCTTTTGGGCCGGCCGCTAAGGTGTTTCTAGGTAAACTTTCTTTTACTTCCAATCTCCCCAAATCAGTCCGAACCACCTCCTTCGATTACAAATTCCATCTTGGTGCTAAACTTAATTATCTGCCCATTTACTCCGATCTTAAAAATTCAGTTTTGTCGTCTCTTAACCCCGGCCATGTTTTGGTTCACTTTAGTTCCGGAGGTTTAACCGGTTTAAAAACCTTCAAACAAATAATTAAAAATTATAAATTAAAAATTAAAAATTAACTACTATGTCCCGTTACATCATAACCGGCGGCAAAACTCTTTGTGGAGAAGTATCTATTCGTGGTGCCAAAAATGCCAGTTTTAAACAAATTATTGCTTCCATGTTAAGCGATAAAACAACCCAGCTTTCAAATATACCCCAAATATCAGATGTAAAAATTACCCAAAGTATTGCTGAAAGTCTCGGTAGTCAAATTTCACCTATCGGCGAACATTCCCTGGAAATTACTACCAAAAAACTTTTTTCCTCCACCGTACCCCATGGCACCGGTGAAAAATCCAGGGCTTCATTTATGTTTGCCGCCCCTTTACTTTTACGAACAGGTGTGGCCACTATACCCACTCCCGGTGGCGACAAACTCGGAGCCCGCCCTTTGGATCGTCTTTTTGAATGTTTCCATAAAATGGGAATCACCACCAAAATTACTGATGACACTATTCATTTTTCCGCCTCAAAAATCAAACCAACTGTTTTTTCTTTTCCAAAACCTTCCCACACTGTCACCGAAGTACTAATAATGATCTCTACTCTTGTCAAAGGACAAACTATCCTAAACAATTCTTCCCTTGAACCTGAAATCGACGATCTGATTGTCATGCTTAACTCCATGGGAGCCAGGATTTATCGTGATCCCAAACTTTCTCAAACCATTATCATTGACGGTGTTGATAGCTTGAGAGGAACCACTCATCAGGTTATCGCCGACCGCAATGAAACCGTCACTTTTGCCTGCGCCGCCCTACTAACTAAAGGCTCAATTAACATTCTTCGTACCGACCCTAAAATTATTACGACATTTTTAGAAACTCTTTCTACTATGGGAGCAAAAATTGTTTCCGGCAAGGACGAAGTTACTGTATCTTGGGATAAACCTTTAAAATCTATCAACATTGAAACCGGTCCGGAACCCTTCTTTATGACTGACTGGCAAACCGTATTTTCCGTTCTCCTAACCCAGGCTGTTGGTGTCAGCTCAATTATCGAACGGGTTTATCCCTCCCGCTTCCAACATATTACCAACCTGGAAAAAATGGGCCTAAAGGTCAAATATTTTAATCCAATCGTTACTAATCCAAAATCTTACTATGAATTCAACCCTCAAAACGATAGCCCTCAATATTTCCATGGGGTTAAAATCTACGGTCCGGTAAAACTTAAACCAGCCAAATTTGTCATCAATGATCTGCGGGCCGGCGCCTCAACCACCCTGGCTGCCTTAACTGCCACCGGTATCTCAATTGTTGACAATGTTGAATACATCGAACGGGGTTATGAAAAATTAGCTGACCGTCTTAAATCATTAGGAGCCCAAATAGAGTATATTAAAACTTGAAAACCATGGCACATCTTTACCTCGGCCTTCTCCTATTCTCCTTTTTTACTACCAGTATTTTAGTCATTCCCTTTATCAATATTCTTTACCGCCTAAAATTTCAACGACGTTGCCAAAAAACTCTTGATTTTCAAAATCACCGGACCCCTATTTTTGATAAATTTCACCATGATAAATCCGGTACTCCTGTCGGCGGGGGATTGTTAATTATCTTATCCGTGGTTATTCTTTTTTCCTTCCTTTTTCCTATTTTAACATTCTCCCGAATATTTATTTCCAGCAATTTCCGGCTCAATCACGAAATTGAAGTCATCTTTTTTACTTTTATTAGTTTCGGCATCCTTGGACTCTATGATGATATTTTTAAATTTTTTGGTTTTAAAAAATCCGGATTCTTCGGCCTACGTTTAAAATACAAATTATTTCTTCAAATACTATTAGCCGTTATCGCTTCTTCCTTAATGTTTTTCCGTTTGGGGATTAATTTTATTTACTTGCCATTTATTGGTGCCATCAATCTTGGACTTTTTTTTATTCCCATTTCCGCCGTCATTATCACCTCGTTTGCCAATTTCTTTAATATTAGTGATGGTCTCGATGGTCTGTCCGGTGGCATCCTCATGATTTCCCTTTTTGCTTTTTGGATTCTAGCTGGTTCTTCTATGGACACCCCCATCTCTCTTTTTATTTCACTCTGGATTGGAGCCTTAATTGCCTTCCTTTATTTTAATATCTTTCCTGCCCGCATCTGGTTGGGTGATGTCGGCTCACTTTCCTTTGGGGCCACTTTTGCTGTTATCGCTCTGCTTTTAGGTAAAATTGTACCTCTTATCATTGTTGGTCTTCCTTTTATTGTTGAAGGCCTAAGCAGCGCTATTCAAATGGTTTCCAAAATTTATTTTAAGAAAAGAGTTTTCCCTGCAGCTCCGATACATCTCACTCTGCAAAAAATTGGTTGGGAAGAACCAAAGATCGTCTTCCGGGCTTGGCTAGCTACTATTATATTAGCAATCTTTGGCCTATGGCTGGGACTAAATTAGATCTTCTTATTAAGGAAGTTAATAAATATCAAAATCTTCCTTATTTCTGCAACCAAGGAATACATAAAAACATTTCTACCAATAATGCTCTGGTAGGTAAAGGTTCCGCCCACGACATCGCTCAAACCACTCTTGAAATTGCCAATCAGGAAAACATTAAATTACCTAATTTGACCACTGTCCAAATCTATAACTTCCAAAAAAAACATCATATTGGTATTGACTGTTCTGGCCTGGCTTGTCAGTTATTGAATTTCTACTTCTCACTCTCGCTTGATCCCCGAAAAACCTCTGCCAACCACCTAACTTCTTCGCCTCTCTCAACCGCTATTAAGCTCGACAATATTCGTACCGGTGATCTCATTCGACAAAAAAACGGTCGCCATATCCTCTTTATAATTAATCGACTCGGTGATACTGTTACCTTCGTTGACAGTCGCCGTGATGGCCATGGGGTTAAAATATCTACCTTTTTCCTTTCCCAACCAAACATTAAAATTGATGGTGTCTACCGACTTACTTCTCTTCAATCAATACCTGGTACTTCAGTGGAGTCAAAGAAATAATTTCCACTTCTGTTCCGCATTCACTACATTCTAAAATGTCTCCAACCACCATTGGATTACTGCTTATTATTTCTACCTGACAATCAGGACAAATTACTTTTTCCATCTTTATATATTAAAATGTAATAGTCTATTATATGACACCTCTTCTAAAAAACAATTCAGTCTATTTTAAAAGGGAAGATCAAAATCCCACCGGTTCCGCCAAAGACAGAGCTATTTCGCTTCAAATTCAAAATTTGATTACTAAAAACTTCAAATCCGCGGTTATCTCCTCAACCGGTAATGCCGCCATTTCTGCCCAACATTACTGCCAACTTTCAAAAATCCCTTTAAACATCTTTGTTTCCCCCCATGTCTCCAAAGCCAAACTAAAACTTCTTTATCCGTTCACTGTATCCTCTCGACCGATTAGTGACGCCATTAAATTTTCCAAAACCAACCACGCTTATTTTCTTAGACAATCTACTGATCCCATTGCCCTTTTAGGCTATCAACAAATCGGTTTTGAATTATTAAAACAGCTGTCGGAAATCACTAGTCTATTCATTCCGGTTGGCAGTGGTACTACCCTTTTGGGAATCTCTCAGGGCCTGCCTTCAAACGTTAAAATCTATGCCGTTCAGCCGGCCAGTTTCTGCCCCATTGCCTCATCCTTCGACCAAAATTTCATCCCTGAAACCGATAATCTGACTGACGCTTTGGGTGTTAAATATTTACCCCTGAAAAATCAAGTTCTTCTGGCTATTAATCAAAGTGGGGGTGGGGGAGTCGTCGTTCAGAATCAGGCCGTTTTAAACGCCCAGAACTATCTTGATAAAAATCAAATAATAACTTCCCTTGAGGGCGCCCTGACTTTGGCCGGTTACCAAAAAATAGCCAATACTCAAAATCTTGGTGCTTTCCCGGTTATTTTATTGACCGGAGCCAAAAGATGAATTTAGAAAAAACTTTGTCGGAATTGCCAGTCGACTTTTTCTTTTTGGTTGTCGATAAGTATTTAAATATCAATCTTCCCCGTCTTTCTAATTTTTATCCCATTTTTAATCCCCAACTCTCTGTAAAAAATAGTGGCTATTTGTTATCACAACCGGAAACCCTCGATTTTATTCGAAAAACCACTACTAAATCCGGCCATCGGGCGGCTATTATACCCTTCAAACCTCTACCAAAAATCGATCTTATGTGTAAAAAAAACAACTGGATAAGGGTTAGTAATCTGTCATCGCTTAATCGACTTTTTGAAGACAAAATTAAATTCTCTCCCCTCGTTGCCAAACATTCCATACCCTTGGTTCCTTTTATCATCGGACAACTTGAACCCAAACTTCTCTCAGTTGCCTCAAAAAAATTTAGCCTTCCTTTTGTCATCCAAACTCATCATGGGTGGGCCGGCAACAGCACTCACTTGATCAAAGATTTAAAAACTATTTTTAATATCATTCCCCGCCACACACCGGTTAAAATCTCTCCCAATCTAAAAGGTTACACCCTGCTTAATAACTGTTGCTTGACTACCCGCGGCCTCCTTCAAAGCCCTCCGGCCCTTCAATACACCGGCATTCCCTCCTTAACTGATAATCCCTTTTCCACCGTTGGCCGCCAATGGCCCTCCTTAGCTTCTCCAAAAATCATTTCTAAGGTTAAAAAAATCACTTCCGACTTTGCCAAAATCCTAAAATCTTATAATTATCGTGGTTTTTTCGGACTGGACTTTTTGGTCTCTTCAAATAAGGCGTACCTTTTGGAATGTAATCCCCGCCTGACTGCATCATTTGCCTTTTACACCGACATTGAAACTAAAAACAATCTTAATCCACTTTTTTTCTATCACCTTTTGGAATTTTGTGCCCCAGACAAAATCAACGACCTAACAGATGAAGATCGCTTCAGTAATCCTCATTTAATCGGTTCTGAAATTACTCAAAAAAACCATCTCTGTGTCACCACCAAAAAGTATCATGACTTTAAAATCTTTTGTCATCAATTATCTTCACTATCAATTAATTCATCCATATTTAAACATCTCCATAATGAGCAAGATTAAACCCGGCTCTCCCCTTCTATTTTACATTTCTTCACTGGTAATAATCGGGTTACTTTTTATTTCTGTTTCATCGCTTTTCGAAGCCCAGGCCAGTCAGGGTGACCCCTTTTTCTTCCTTCGTAAACAAGCCTTATGGGTTGGTATCGGCTTTCTTTTATTTCTAATCTCATCGGTTTTAAATCTCGAATTTTTCCGTAAATATTCATTTTACTTCTACCTTTTTTCGATCATATTATTAATTGCAGTTCTTATTCCTGGTTTAGGAGTAAAAGTTCTTGGTGCCAGACGATGGTTTGATCTTGGACCCATAAATATTCAGCCGTCTGAGATATTTAAACTCATCTCGGTTATATTTTTTTCCGCTCTTTTTGCCGACCCCAAACAATCAACCTTCAAAAACCTTTTTCTTTTTCTTATTCCTGCCTTTACCCTAATTGTTTTTGAGCCTAATCTTAGCACTGCCATTCTTATCGGTGCCATTGTTTTTTCTATCTATTATCTTTCAGGTGGTCCCAACTTTCCCCTTTTTTTAACTTTTCTTATATTTTTTGTTTTAGGAATTGGTCTGGTTATTTTCTCACCTTATCGACTGGCCAGATTTAAAACTCTTCTTAATCAGGAAGAAAATCCCAACCAAAACTATCACCGTCAACAAATAATCATCTCTCTGGCCTCCGGCGGTTGGTCTGGAAAAGGAATTGCTAATTCCGACCAAAAATATAAGTTTTTACCCAAGATCAGTACCGACTCAATTTTGGCTATTGTTGGAGAAGAAACCGGATTTATAGGCCTAAGTGGTCTTATTTTCCTTTTCATATCCCTGGTTGTTTATCTTTTTAAGTTGGCCAAAGTTGTCATCAAACCCTTCGAAAAACTATTAGTTTCCGGATTTGCCTGTTGGCTTTCATATCAGGCCCTAATAAATTTTTCCGCCATTGTCTCCCTAATTCCCCTAACAGGCATCCCTTTCCCTTTTATTTCCTACGGTGGCTCATCCCTATTAACTCTTTTTATTGCCGCTGGATTGGTCAGAAACATAGAAAAACGACACCTCTCCTTGTTATACTCACCTAATGCCAATCTCAAAAAAAATCGTTTTAACCGGCACTCACCTCACTCCCGCCATTGAATTTATTCGTCAACTCCAATCTGACCCGGACATTCTTTGGGAAATATATTATATCGGCCGAATTTATAACTCCAGTGTTAACACCACTCCAGCCATCGAGTCAAGGGTAATTCCCAAAGCGGGGATAAAGTATTTTGGAATTAACTGTGGCAAACTTGATCGACGTTGGTTCCCTAACACCTTAAAAGGTCTCCCGGAAATCCTGAAAGGTTTTTTTTCTGCCCTTAATTTAATTAAATCTCTAAAACCAGAATTTATAGTCTCTTTTGGTGGCTATGTTTCCGTTCCCGTCATTGTGGCTGGTTATTTTAATAAGGTTAAATCCATTACTCATGAGCAAACCTTCACTTTAAGTCTCTCCACTAAAATAAATAGTCTCTTTTGCAACAAGGTTGCCCTATCTTTCCCAATAACAATAAAATTTTTTAAAAAAAAATTTATTGTTACGGGTAACCTTCTCCGTCGGGAAATATTTTCTACTAATTCAAAAAAGTTTAAAAATTTTAAATTAAAAATTAAAAATTATCCCCTGATATATATTACTGGCGGCAATCAGGGATCATTTTTTATAAATAATCTAACAAAATTATCTCTCCCTCTCCTTTCGAAAAAATTTTTTATTATTCATCAGTGCGGCCAAAAACTTAAATCTCATTCTTCCTCCAATTATTTACCTCTTGCCTATATCGACAATCAAGATATTGGTTGGATTTTAAACCACGCTTCTCTAATAATTAGCCGTGCCGGGGCCAATACTTGTCAGGAAATTGTCGTCCTAAAAATTAAATCGATTTTAATACCCCTAAAAGTTAGCCAACAGAACGAGCAGATAAAGAACGCTGCTTTTGTTAAAGCGCAACTTCCGGATATCACTACTGTTATTCCAGAATCCAAACTTAACCCACCATTACTCCTTTCCAGCATCGAAAAACTTATCCGGATAGAATATTATCGCGGTGTCTTCAAACCAAAATCAAATCTAAGACTACTCAAACTCATTAAAACCATCTAAAATTAACTCATGCAACATTCTAAAGTTATCTCTGCCATCGACATCGGAACTTTTAAAATTACCACTATCGTTGGGCAATATTTCGAATCAGATCACAAAATTAACATCATTGGTTCCGCCTCAATTCCAGCAGTCGGTTTTAAAAAGGGTCAGATCATCAATCTGGAAACTGCCTCCCGTACTATCACCGAATCGGTCGAATCAGCCGAAAGAATGGCCGGGGTAGAAATAAACTCCGCCTTTGTTTCTTTAACTGCCCCTCATTTTGAATCCTTAAATTCCCACGGAATCACCGCTATTGGCAACCAAAACGGTGAAATAAGCAATGATGATATTAACCGTGCCGTTGAAGCAGCCAAAGCCGTCACTCTTCCAGCCAATAAAGAAATTGTTCACGTCATCCCCCGGGTTTTCACGGTCGACGGCCAAGAAGGAGTGATTGATCCTATCGGTATGAACGGTGTCCGCCTTGAAGTTGAAACCCATTTGATTCTAGCTTCTACCCCAGCCCTAAGAAATCTAAATAAATGCTTGGAAGACATTGGTATCAAAACTATTTCATTGGCCTACTCAGGCCTTACTGCCGCCAAGGCCTGTCTCACCGACACTGAAACTGAATTGGGTGTAGCTTTAATCGATATCGGCGGCAGCAATACCACCATCACTCTTTTTTCTGAAAATTCGCCCCTGTTTTCCTCTTGTATTCCCATCGGGGCCAATAACATCACCGCCGATTTAGCCATTGGACTTCGGCTACCCCTATCTGACTCCGAAAAAATTAAAATCCGGCTTAGTCATTTTTCTGAAAAAAGGGGATTTGAAGACGAAATCGATTTAGAACAATTTGGAATAATCGGCGACCACAACAAAATTTCCTTCTCCACTACCCTAAACGGAATTATTAAACCCCGCCTAAACGAAATTATTGGACTTATTTGGAACGAAATTTGTTCCCACGGATTTCAAAATCAAATTCCGGCCGGCATAGTTCTTACTGGTGGAGGTGCGGAAACTTTAGAAATAAAAAAAATCGCCAGCGATTTGATTCCATTGTCAATTCGAATCGGAGAACCTCCAAAACTTGGCGGCATTGTCGATGACATTACCAATCCCAGTTTCAGCAGCGCCATCGGCACCCTCCTCTTTTTCGCTGATTCAAAATTATCTCCTAAAAGTTCTTCGCGTAAAATAAATTTTTCGTCCTTGGGAATTTATAAAAAAATTAAGACATTTTTAGAACCCCTTTTACCTTAACCTATGGGTTTAGTAAAAACACTAACCGGTCAATTTGCCAAAATAAAAGTCCTAGGAATTGGCGGAGGTGGTAATAACGCCATTAATTCAATGATTACTGAAGATAATATCAAGGGTGTCGATTTTATTTCTGTCAATACCGATTCTCAAGCTCTTCTCAATTCCAAGGCCCCCATTAAAATTCAAATTGGTGAAAAATTAACCAAAGGTCTTGGTGCCGGTGGCGATCCCCAAATCGGTCAACAAGCCGCCGAAGAGTCTCGTGAAAGGATTAAGGAGGTCATTGAAGACACTGATATGCTTTTTATTACTGGCGGTATGGGTGGAGGCACCTGCACCGGCGCTGCTCCTGTCATTGCTGAAATTGCCAAAAAGGAACTTGGAATCTTAACTATAGCTGTAGTTACCAAACCCTTCCTTTTTGAGGGTACCCGTCGGATGAGTCGGGCTGAAGAAGGCATTGCCCGTCTTCGGCTCTTTGTTGACACACTTATTGTTATTCCCAACCAAAAAGTATTGGAGGTGGTCAATACTCAAGCCACCCTCCTTGAAGCTTTCAGAATTGCTGATTCGGTTTTAAATAAAGGCACCAAAGCTATCGCTGACTTAATTACTGTTCCGGGACTAATTAATCTTGATTTTGCCGATATAAAATCAGTTATGAGCAATGCCGGCTCAGCTCTCATGGGGGTGGGGGAGGCAGAAGGGGAAGGCAGAGCCATGAAAGCCGTCGAAGATGCAATTTCTTCCCCTCTAATCGAAGTTAATATTGATGGCGCCCGCGGCGCTTTAATTAATATCACTGGTGGTCCAGATATCACCATGGCTGAAATCGAGGAAGCTGCCAAAGCTATCACCTCCCATGTTGCCCCTGATGCTAATATTATTTTTGGCGCCTCGATTGACGAAAATCTAGCCGGTAAAATCAAAATTTCCGTCATTGCTACTGGTTTTGATTCGTCTAAATCATCTTACCAAAGCTATAAAAAAACCACTATTGTGCCTGATCTTTTAGAAGAAAAAGCCAAACCTTTATCGGTAGAATTTCAAAATCTTTTAAAGGACCAAACCATTCCCGAAGGAGTCGATATTGATGATGAGTTCGACATCCCCGCCTTTTTGCGCAAAAACCAATAAATC
>PEWA01000012.1:20988-21130 GCA_002780135.1 Candidatus Shapirobacteria bacterium CG06_land_8_20_14_3_00_40_12 | reverse complement strand
GTCGGTTGCCTCGTTTAACATTCTCACTTAAATTATCAACATAGTATTTGCTCTGTCCAAAGGCAATATTTAGCATAAACTTGCCTTGGGGAGTGTTATCAAACCAAAACGAGGGAAATTTAAGGTCGAGGAGCTTGCCAGT
>PEWA01000012.1:0-20901 GCA_002780135.1 Candidatus Shapirobacteria bacterium CG06_land_8_20_14_3_00_40_12 | reverse complement strand
GGCTTCGAGTAATTTAACCATGCGATTAAATTCTCCTCGACCTGGACTCTTGGCGGTTTTGCTTTCTATAATGTATTCAATAATTTCAAGATTTTCCCTTGTGGCGAATTCTTTAACTTCGGTAATTTGAGCTTCGATAGATAAGATTTGGCGATCGGGTTCATCAGTAGATTTACGACAATAGGCAATATACTTCATAAAAATTTTTGCGTTTCTCCTAACTACTTTTTATTGTACGCCGAAATATCAAAATGACGGATTCTTGGCGCTGGCCAACGGTGCGGGCGTGGCCTGCGCCACATCACATTCCTGTGATTATGAAAAGCTGTTGGGGCTGTACGTACAAATTCGAATGTACTTTAAATCATTATAGCTCCCGATGCTTCGATCGGGACAGGTCGCCCCGCTCGTCCCGTCGCCGGTCGGGACGAAAAACGCGGGGCTCCACCGACGCTAAAGCTATGGCGGACACAGTCGATTGAACAAAACTGTCGGCTCGAAACACGAAAATTTATATACAATAAGAATTATTTTGATATAATTTAGTTATACTTTGTTTATCAAAATAATCATGGATTGGAGTTGGTTGCAAAATACAATAAGTGAACATTTAAACAAACTAGTTTTGTGGGCAAAGGATGATAATAAGAGATTCGTTGTTTTTTTTGGTTTTCGCTGTATTTACTGGGGTAGTTTTGTTACCAAAACTTGCTCAACTATCAGTTAATTTTGATTATTATGGATTAATAACCTCTATTTGTTTTTATATTTACTCCAATTCGAATACTCAGAATTTTACTACAGCAATATTTTTAATTGTATTTTTTCTTTTCATTATTATCACGAAATTTATCTAACAAAGCTCGAAGAGAATTTTTGAAATAAATATAGAGAAACAACCTGAACTTTGGTCATACTACAAAGGATCGGGTTGGTCAATTGTGGAGGACAATACCAGCTGGAACAAGGTGTTAAAGCTAACTAAATGCGAGTATCCAGCCATACTTAAGTATGGCAATGATTGGCTTAATTACAACTTCTCTTTCGAGACTAAAATTCCAGCAATAACAGATAAAGATTTCCCAAAAGAACACCAAAATTTTACTTTTGTAGTAAGAGCAAGGGATAAAGGGAATGGTGTATTTTTTCAATGTAAACCTGATGGAACAATTAGACCACATCTTCTTACCAATGGGTTATTTATTGTTGATGATACCAATACAATAAAGTTTTTAGCTGAATTTCCAATAGAAAAATGGATACCGGTGCGTATTGAAGTTAACGGGGACAATGTTGTCATTAATATTTTTAGCGTATCTGCAACTTACAAAATTCCTTCGGCCAGATTACTTCTTCCCAGCAATGAGGTACGATCCGTCATGACTCTCGATAAAGTTTTAAAACTTACAGATGAAAACAAACATCCAGATACAAGCAAAAATCCCACTTCATCGGAACCAAAACTTGCGTTTGATCTCGACTATGAAAAAGGAACAGTTGGTTTTAGAGAATCAGGGAAAGAAACGGCCATGTTCAGAAAGATAAAGATTGAATTACTTCAACCAATTTATAAATAACTATGAACAACAAAATCACATTTCCGCCATCTCCTGTAATACTTAATCAGACCCATTCAGCGCCACTTTGGGATAAAATTTTCATCTCCCGAAAAATGGCATATCGCTGTCTTGTGGAACTGGTGGATTTACCAGACTTACCGCCCTATCTCTGGTGGTTGTCTCCAAAACACTCAATCCCTGTTTTTCCCTCGCCGCAATAATTGCCTGGGCATCCTTATCATCTTTAAATTCAGACCAGGAAAGCCCTCCCTGTGCATCTCTAAACACAATTGCCCTTCCCGTTGGTACTTTTTCTCTCATGGGCAATTATAACATTACAGGACTATGCTATTGGAAAAAGATACAAAAAGACGTAAAATACCTCATTAATTAATAAAAGAGAGAAATAATATGGGGAAACACGAATCAGAGACCGCTAGCTCCGAAATGACAGCCCACAACCACCAACTAAAAGCAATCCCGGTTGAGGCCATTCTATTAAGTGGACGAAGGTTTAAGGAATATCAGATAACCCCACAAACATTTACGAAGCTTAAAATGTGGCCGGATAAATACGAGGCCGAGTTAAGAGGAATCAGTTTAGCCAGAGCGAATGGCATTACGGTACCGGAAATAGTGGAAAGTAGCCTTGAAGAATGGGGGTCAATTACATATAGATTGATTGAAGCACCTAGGTTAGACCAATCCGTATGGAATAACTATAACGCCGACACTTTACCCAATGTAGGTTCAACACTAGCTCAAATACATCGCGTCGAAGTTGATGGTGACCCAAACACCGTTGTCTTTCCAAGAAGAAATAAATACTTTTTAGACGACATGAGGCGAAGAGCAACCATCCCCGAAGATTGTTTCAGGCTAGCCGAAATCGCTTTTAACAAAGCCAGTGCGGCTATTTACCAAAGTAGATATACTGGTTTTGTCCATGGAGATTATGGATTACAAAACATTTTTGATACCACCCCGCTAACTGTTTTTGATTGGGAATACTCTCATGTCGGGTATCCTGTTTTTGATATCGGTACCTGCTTATCCGATATGGTTTTTGCTGTTACGCAAGGTAACTGGCGCTTTCAGGATTATTTTAGTGGCTATCAGGCTGTAGTTAGTGGATACAAGTCGGCTAATCCAAATATAGGGGTTAGCATGGAGGCGATTACAGCCCTAAGGTTTTTAGGACACAGGGTCCCGCCACAATTTTATCTCTTTACAATTGAGAAACTGGGAATCTTTGATGGTCATGGTGACGTTAGACAGATTTTAGAAGGCCAAACAACCCCCGAAACAGCGAAGGAGGTGTTAAGACAACACGGTGTTGAAATGGATGATTTATGGGGTGGTAAAGTGCTCCAAAAATTAACCCTTGGTGGGTATCAACCAGACACGGTATTTTGGGATTGGGTTAGATCAGAAAAAGAATAAAACTTTAACTGTATAATCAAAACTATGTCACAATCACAAGCCAATAAATCCTATGTCCTAAGAGAAGAACCCTTTGGTTACACCTTTTACGACAAGGATAAATTGTGCCACCAGTTTCTTTTAAAGAATGAATTAACTGAATATTTGAAAAATAGAAGGCTTAATAAGGTGGATTGTGAGTATTTACCGGCAAAAAGAAAAGACTTTAGAAACGACATCATTTACTCCCCGGTCAGAATATATTATGAATTAACGCTGGCTTGCAACTTACGATGCCAGTCCTGTTTTAATAATTCCGGAACACCCCGCCACTACGAACTATCAACACAGGAAGTTATGGATAGTCTTTCCCATCTTAGGGAAAATAATGTGCTTGATATAAGGTTTACTGGAGGTGAACTGACATTAAGGCCTGATTGGTATGACGTGTTAAAAACCACAAAAAAACTTGGTTTCTCCGTTTCGTGTAATACCAACGCCGTTTATATTGACGATGATATTAATTTGAAATTTGCCGATCTAAACATTGAACAGGTTACCATAAGTATAGACGGCAAAAAAGAAAACCATGAAAACAATAGAGGGAAGGATACATTTGACAGAACCATAAAAAATTTAAAAAGACTCCACGGGTTGGGTGTTAAGTTGCGGATCAATACTTTGATAAACAAAGGATCACTTAAAGATCTGGAGTTTATGGTGGAACTAGCGTCTCAATATACTACCGAAATAAACTTTTTCATTACCCGATTCATCGGCAGAGGTAGCGAATTTAAGCAAAAAGGTAATTTAGTAACCTTTGAAGAGTTTTATCAAATGTCCAAAGAAGCTGAGAAACTTAGACCTAAATATCCAAATTTGCACATTATGCACTTTGAAGAGGCCACTATTAAAAATTCATCCAGAATGGGAGATTTTGATAAGTATGGTTTACGTGTTGGGTCACCTGATGCTACAACCAGATTTAATATTATGAGTGACGGAAGTTTATGGGCAGGCGGTTACATTCCTTATGTTGACACCAGTTATTGTTTAGGCAATATAACTCACGACAACATATTTGAAATATGGCAAAAAAGCGATAAATTGGAACAATTCAGAGAGCAATCAAGAAATCTGGAGAACTACTGTTCTAAATGTGACAAGTATTCAAAAACTTGTCCCGGTCCAAATTTTGAACTTGAGTTGTTGAGAAAATATCATCCCGAGATTGACAATCCGTATTGTTTTTATGGCAAGGGACCATCTTTATTAAAAATCACCGAAAGTGGCAAATAAATTAATCAAAACAATAGATAGGTGGAAAGAATCGTATTTTGATTATCTGACCAAAAGACTGGATAGCGGCGAAAGTAAAAATATTGCCGTGTTAGAAACGATAAAAGTTCTTAAGAAAAAATTAGTCCAACAAAATATAGTAAAGATTTTAGATATCGGTTGTTTTAGCGGAGCGATGTTAAACAGGATCCTAAATAGCTTGTCCAAAGACGAAAGAAGCCGAGTAAAAGCAGTCGGACTTGATCTTGATCGTGAAGTTGTGTCCAGGGGCGCTGACAAATATCAGGATATCGTCTTTGTCTATGGACATATTGAAAAAACATTACCATTAATCGGACAATTTGAT
Organism: Candidatus Shapirobacteria bacterium CG06_land_8_20_14_3_00_40_12; assembly: GCA_002780135.1. Taxonomy (GTDB): domain Bacteria; phylum Patescibacteriota; class Microgenomatia; order UBA12405; family UBA12405; genus UBA12158. The sequence continues at coordinate 16,275 of PEWA01000012.1, read as the reverse complement.
ATCATCCTGCTTTCTAATATTCTCCATGAGATTGCACCGTCAAGTAAACTATCAGAAAGAAAAAAACGAATAAGGGAAGTGTTTCGGGATATTACCAACCTTCTTGCGAAAAACGGAAACGTCATCATTCTCGACGGGTGTAAGCCAACATTTAATAAAACCATAACCATTTCTTTTTCTGACGATAGAGATAAATCCTTATTTGTTGAATTTTCAAAAAAATACCAAGCACTAAAAATAAAATGTGTTGAAGTGGGGAATAAGATTGAAACCGATCAAATTAGTCTGACAGCCTTCTTAACAAAATCCAGATATATGAAAGAAGACTATTGGGAAAATGAGTCGTTGCAACTTTATCAATACTTTAGTGAAAAAGAGTTCATAGACATGTTTGAAAAAAACAATTTAAAATTGAAAACAAGCGCACCGCAATATTTTTCTCAGGACCAGTTAGATAGTTTATTTAAAAGTATTAAACCAAAGATAAAAACACCTGCAAAAAACATTTTACTGATCGCGGAAAAGTAATACCAATCTTATTGGTCGTCGACAACTATATCTTCACCGACCTGTTCGCTAAACATTAGTTGGGTAAACTCTTTCAGTTTTGCTAATCTTTTCCTGGCAATTTGAGCAACCTCCGGGAAATTATATCTATTTAAGCTTGATTCAAATTTAACCTGGCCTTCATCCGATTTCCAAAATTCTTCAAAAGCTTCAACATTTTTCTTCTGATAATTAGCATAAGTAACTGAACACCAAATATGGGTTACTCCTTGATGGTCTAAACGGTCAGCGTCCTTGATAATACTGGATTCGATTCTGGTATTAGCAACATTCCTATCCTGCTCCTTGATAATGAGACAAATTAAATCAATTAATTTTTGATCACTAATATATTTTTTTAGATATTTAGGAGCTATTTCTGAACCACCGATCTCATGGGATTTATCACCGTAGTCACCATAAACTAACAATCCATCCTTATCAACAGCTACAATCTTACCGATATCGTGAAAAAGAGCGGCTGTCAACAAAGCTTCCAAGTTTATCTTTTCATTCTTAAATCTGGGGAATTGGGCAATTTTTTGACAGTAGATCATCACCCGAACACCATGTTGGTAACGATAACCATAACCTCCACCATATTCATACACACTTCCAAAAATACCTTTCAGTTCCTGTTTAAGTGCTTCCAATAGTTTTGTATCCATAACCAATTTTACTATACAAAACTCATAATAGTGGCAAATATATAAAATGTACGGTAAAATAGACTACTTATGTCATCCAGGAGCAGGGAAACATTTAATTTAGATTTTATCCGTCAGAATCCTGACCTGGTAAGAGGGGCTTTAAGCAATCGCCAGTTAGACCCTATACTTGTCGACACTGTTTTACGGCTAGACGAAACTCAACAGGAAGAAGAACTTGCTTTAGTTGCTGAAGAAATTCCCAACATACCGGCTCCGGACGTTCCGATAGGGAGAGACTGGACCGAAAGTGTTGTTATAAAAACCGTTGGTGAACGTCCAAAATTTGGCTTCACGCCTCTTGATCATGTTGATCTTGGAGAAGAATTAGACATCATTGATATGAGAAGGGTGGAACAAATCTCTGGTCCCCATTTCAGTTTCTTCAAAAACGAAGCCGCAACCCTGGAAATGTCACTAATGTTTTATGCCTTTAGCAAATTAACTAGAAGGGGATTTAGGGGGATGCTTCCACCGGTAATGATTAAAGAGGAGACCGAGTGGGGTTGTGGATATGACGGTAGAAAAGATATAAGGGGAGGTAATAGATATTCACTTTCTGATGATGGCTTAGTGCTGATTACCAGTTCTGAACATTCAGTTATTCCTATCCATGGTGGTGAAGTTTTAGACCCAACAAAACTCCCTTTACAATATGTGAACTATTCTCAATGTTTCCGTCGTGAACCTAATATTTATGGAAGGGACCTGCGTGGCCTCCTTCGGGTTCACAATTTCAATAAGGTTGAAATGAATGTTTTTACTGCCCCCAATTTTGAAACCTCGGATAATATGTGTCTTGGATTATTGGCTATTGAAGAAGAAATAATGCAGGAGTTAGGTTTACCTTATCAGGTTGTTAAATCGTGCACCGGTGATTTACCCAGGCCTAATCGTAGAATGTATGACATTAACACTTGGTTCCCGGGTCAAGACTATTATCGGGAAACCCACTCGTGTAGTAATTGTGGTGATTATCAGGCCAGACGCTTGAATATCAGAGTTGAAGTAGATGGTAAATTGGAGTTTGTTCACACCTTAAACGCTACTGCTGTGGCCGATCGGGTTCTTCTTGCTATTTTGGAAAATAATCAACAGGCCGATCACAGCATAACAATTCCACAAGTTCTTTGGCCATACACCGGTTTTCAAGAAATTAGAAAGCCTTAACTTTACAAACACGATAAAAATTGACTGTTTACGCATTGAACCGAGCCATCAAAAATCAAATAATCTTTTACCCATTCCTTCGTCCGTGTACAGTGCCGGGGGAACAAAAACTTTAAAAAAATCGCGCGCGCAAAAAATAATTTTCAATCGAGCCCCGCGTTTTTCGTCCCGACCAGCGACGGGACGAGCGGGGCGACCTGTCCCGATCGAAGCATCGGGAGCTATAATGATTTAAAGTACATTCGAATTTGTACGTACAGTCCCAACAAAGATGAAAAGGTGTTTTGTTTATATTTTACGGACGTCGGGAAATACGTTGTATACAGGGCAGACAAATAATTTAGAAAAAAGGCTATCAGAACATCAGGGTAAGACGAAAAAATCAGCCAAATATATGAAGTGTTTTAAAAGTTTTTTCTTGGTTTACAGCGAGGAATGTAAGAACCGATCGGAAGCGATGAAACGGGAGACAGAGATTAAAAGGATGACAAAAGTGAAAAAGGAAAAGTTAGTTTCGGGGTATAATAGGCAATGTCTTTGAGAAGAAATTTTTCCCTGATGTTTTGGTTGGAAGCACTGACAGAGGTAAAAATGATAAACGTGGTGACAGCCATCTTTTTAGTTTATCGGGGAATAAGTGTTGCCCAAATTTTTTATACCACCATAGTTTTTTCGGCAGTAACCCTGTTGACGGAGTTACCATCAAGTTATTTAGCGGATAAATGGGGTAGAAAAAAGGTAATTTTACTGTCTTTGTTTTTTAATTTAACCAACTAGATAGTGTTTATCTTTGCCCACAGCTTACTGGCTTTTTGTGTTGGCTTTGCCCTGATGGCAGTATCGGACGCGTTGATGTCGGGGACAGATGAAGCCATGATTTACGATACTAATAAGGCTCTGGGGGATGAAAAAAACAGTTTATCTAACCTGGGAAAATATTTTTCAGCCAAAAGAATTTTTAAAATTATAACTCCTCTATTGGCAGTGCTAATTGCCGGAAATTTAAGGGATGAACAATTCGTGACTTTGTTGATAATTGATTCGTTGGCGGGGATAGCGGCCATAATTTTGGGATTATTTTTGACCGAACCGGAGCATTATTTGAAAATAGAGAAGATGGAAGCGGGGGTGTTTAAGGACGCGATTAACATTTTTAAAAAGAATCCGGAGTTATTGAGAGTGATAACCGGCAAGGTGTTATTTTTTATGGCTAACTTTGCTATCTGGCGGATTAGTTCGGAAATGTTTAGAAACAATGGGGTGGCAGTAATAATGATTGGGGTGGCCAATAGCCTTTATTCCTTAGTGGTGTTTTTTGTCAACCGTTTGACAGGAAAATTGGGTATGGGAGAGAAGATATATATCTGGATAAATCGTTTTGGCGACCTGACTTTAGGTTGTATTTTATTAATGGCAGTTAATCAGATTTGGTGGAAAAACGGTTATTTAGGGTTGGGTCTTTTTTGCGGAGTGGTAATTTTTGAATCTTCCCGTTGGCCATTATTTTCGGAGCTTTTTAACCGAGTGAGTCATTCCTACAACCGGGCGACAGTGCTATCTTTGTCAAATCTTTTAAAAAGTATTTTGGAAATTCCCACCATGTTACTTTGCGCCATCTTTGTGGGTTGGGGGTATCAATATCTTCTGCTTTGGTGCGGGGGTTTGGCCCTAACGGCAACAATCTTTTTTAGGGTAAAAAACAATCCAGAGGAGAAGGTTATTTCCAACCAAGCTTTTTAAGTTCGACGGTGACAATTTTTTTACCTTGGCGGCAAAGCCATTCGAGTTGGCTGGCGTGGCGGTGAGCTCGGTGGTATTTCCAGCCTAATTTTTTCATTAGCTTTCTTTCGTGAAGTTCATGGAGGAGGACAAAGGGAATTTCTTCGGAGAGAAGGTCGTTATCGATCCAAACTTCGTTTTCAGGAATAAAGTCGTAGATATAGTGATGACCGCCTTCAGTGAAATCAATGAAGAAAAGGGTACGAACCAAACAACCATCAATGCTCCAGACTGATAGTTTAGTTTTAATATCTCCTAATAGCTTAAGGTGGAGTTTATTTATGTCGAAATTTTCAATTTTTTCGGTCAGTTTTTTTATTTTTTGGCTACAATATCTTTCGGTTTTTTCTTTGATATCGGCAGCAACAATGGCGGTTTCGTAAGGGTTACCTTGTTTCATTAGTTTCCATTCAGTTAACAGATGGTCGATAAAAAAACGGCGTTCATCAATAACCAGCTTTTGATCAAGCCAAAGTTCATATTCGGGGATGTAATGGAAATGGAAGTGTTGACCGAAGTTGGTAAATTCCGGATCAAAAGTGGATCGAATTAGGTTGCCGTCGACTTGCCAAATATGGATGTGTCCCCTTTTACCGAGCTTTTTTTGGTAAGGCGCTTTCGGTGGCATTGTTGGTGGGTTTTGGTTGTAATGTGGGGATGGCAATAGGGGAACTTTCAAGTCGTTTTAACACGTCCCAATCGATACTTTGATAAGAAAGATATCCGGCGTAGGTGAGAAGGAGAAAGAAAGAAATTAAAAGAATAATAGACAGATAATCTGGGTTGGGTTTCATTGGTTTCGGGTGATGGTATAAATGGTAGGATATTGCAAAAATATGACCGGCAACTCCTCAAGGAGAACCTTTTGAAATTCCTGATAGATTTTTTTTCTTTCCAGAGTATCAAAAGTGAGTCTACCTTCTTCTAGTAGTTTATCAATTTTGGGACTATTTATTTTAGTTAAATTGGTTTTGGTTTGAGTAGAATGCCAGAATATATATTGATCCGGATCGGAGGGAACACTACCATAAGCCAATATGGCTTCATAATTATCAGTGTCGACTTGATTTTCAAATTTAACATCAACTTTGATTTTCAGTATATCCTGCCAGCTTTTTTTAATATTTTCGGCAGTAGCTAATAAATCCCGGTCGGTGACACTAAGTTTGATTGATTCAATTTTATTTTTCTCAAAAAATTCACGGGCTTTGACTGGGTTGAGAGAATATTCTTTTACATTGGGGTTATAAGCCCAAGATGAGGGTGATATAGGCGAGAGACAGCGTTCATTATTATTTGCACTTTTGGGGGTGGCGTAAGCCAGGCTTTGACGAAGTTGTTTGTTGCTAAGTTTTTGGGTGTTGAGAAAGATGGCCGAATAACTTTCAGAACTAGCAATATTTTGGTTTAAATTTACTTTCCAGCCGGATTCAAGATCCGGTGGTAAAAACGAAATCTGGATTTGGTCAATTTCACCGATTTTAAAGGCGTTTAAGAGGTCATTTTGGTCTTGGTAAAAACGGTAGATAATAATATCGGAGTTCGACTGAAGTTTTAAATATCGGATATGACCATCCTGATAGCGAAAATCTTTAACAATATAAGAACCCAGCCCGATAAAATTTTTTCGAAAAAGAGAACGAGCCAAAAGGCTTTCTAGGGGGGCGTAAGCCTTATCGGTGGTAATAGTAACTTTATCGAAACCGGCAGGAGCAATGTTTAACCCTGGGATTTGATAGTTGATATCGGCACTACTAAACTTTTTTCCATCATGCCAAAGGAGGGAAGTGTTTAGGTAAAAGGTATATCGAAGATGATCAGAACTGATTTCCATCTTATTAACCAGAACGGAAGGAGAAGTTCGACCATTTTGATTAATTACTGTTAGGCCCGTGGAAATTTTTTGAGTGATTTCCTGGGGGAGATTGGTAGTGTTATAGAAACCTTCAATCCCGATTTTTTGAATTGGGTGATTAAACCTTAAAAAAAATGTTTTAAGCGGTTTTTGAAAATAAAAGATAGTGACACCGACACCAAAACCCAGAAAAAGATAAAGAAGATTCTTTTTTAGATAGTAGAAATAAAGCTCGAAACGGAAGCGGATTTTGGTGAACATTAGTAGGTTAGTTGGGCAATTGAGGAGATCAAAAAAAGAAGGGTGATAAAGATGGTTAGATTAAACATCATTTTTTCCCAACCTCGTTTTTCAGAGCCTGAGGAGGAAAGAATATTAGAATTGTTTTCGTTTCTACCTTGGGCTTGGAGAAAAATAAGGGTGGATAAGATTAAGGATAGGATTATTTGAATGGTGCTAAGGACAATATTCATATTATTTTGAAAAAATAAAGAAAAACACTAATAAAAAATGAAGTGCCCAAATAGGCCCAAAAACCAACCAAGGACCAACCATAGATGGTAAAAGAGGAAACACTAAAAGCAGAAACAAGGGAAGAGGCCAAATATAGGCCAAGAGTGTTGATAACAATGCGAATAAGACCCAATGTTAAGATGGAAATAGGTAGGAGGAGGATTTTGACTATAGGTTTGAGAAAAATTTCAAAAAAGGCCAAAATAAGACCGACTTTGGTAATAATTAGGAGGCGGTTTTGACCAAAGTGGAGATTACCAAAAAGCTCTTGTTGGAGAACTAAAGCAAAGGAGAGGTAGAGGGCATATTTTAAAAATTTTTTCATGCGTTTCTTGACAATATTATACCTCCGACGCTGAGGATGATGAGGCTGATAATTATGAGTACCAATAAATTAAGATAATGAAAAGGGTTTGTTATTTCTATTGTTTTTTGGTGGTCGGCAGAATAGGAGACGGATAAGTTTAGTTTTTGGTTTTGAGGAAGAAGAGAATCAAAAAAAGGTAGTTGGGAAAGGTTGATAACTTGGGAAGACAGGGGGGGGAGGGAGGAAAAACTTTTATTTAGATTTAATGGGGAGGAAGAAACGCGGAGATTGCTAATGGCCTGAAGATTAGGATTTTTTATTATCAATTGACCCGAAGAGAAAGGAACAAATTTAACGGAAAAATCCGGTGGAGAGAGATCGGGATTGATTTCAGAAGTCGCGAAAACAACTTTAACGGTTTTTTCCTGGGGATTAGCTTTGTACGATCCGGGAGGAGGAGGGTAGTCACTTTTAGATTGGTGGATGACAAAGGCGAGGTGGTTTAAGTCAAGATCGCGAAAGTAGTCGACTCCATTGGTGGTTTTAGTCCAGGTAGGATCAACTGCTACCCAGTTTGAGGTGTTGGGATTGTAATATTCGGGCCAAGCATGAAGAAGGTCGGTACCAGGTTTAAGGGGCTTGATTTTGAGGTTATTGGAATAAGCGAAACCCTCGATTTCCCGAGCTGGAATTCCGGCTGAGCGGGCGATGGTTATAAAGAGATCAGTAAAATCAGTACAAAGGGAATCAGAAGGTGTTTTTAAGGATTCCAGGGCTCCCCGACGAGTGGATGAATTGAGTCGGTTGTCGTTGTAACTTAACGTGGAAACAACAAAATCAAAAATACTTTTAGGGGTGGTATATTTAGCGGCCAGAGCTTTTATTTCTGGGTGGTTAACCGGCCAGTATAACTGTTCAGAAAGGGAAGAGTCAGGTGGAATAACGGGGACCGGGTGGGAGCCGATTTTGGCCTGGCCGGCAACTTCGATTTTAATTGAGGTTTTCGGAGACAAGAGGAAATAGGCTAGCCAATTACCATCGTTGTCAGACTCGACATATTGGGGGCGGGGGTTGATTTTAGTAAAAATTATTTTTTGACCAGAAGTATCCGGGGGTATGGAGATGGGGATGAGAGAAGCAATTGAGTTTTGGTTTTCGAGGTAATATTTTAGATTGAAATCGAAGAGTTGGATATTGCCAAAAATAAAAACATTTTTTTGAGCCGAATCGAATTTTTCCAAACGAATAAGTGAGTAAAGAGAGTCGTTTTTTATAGTACTATCCTTGGGGTTGAAGGACAGATGGCCAAAAGATAGCGGAACTTTTAAATTAACTGTTAAGTTACTTTTTAAACTACTTTGGAATTGAGGTAGGGTAATTTCCCAAGTCTTGCCCTTGGTAGTGGCCAAGCCGGAAAGACGGTAGCGAATGGAAAAAGCGGTAACTTGATTTTTACCGGCTTGAGCACGGGGGAGGTTGAGTTTAATTTGGGTATCAATGGAAGAAACGGTGGTAGAAATAGCAATCGGACCGGAAGAGTCAGAAGCTTGAATGTCGAGAGGATTTAGACCATAAAGCGAGAAAGAGTATTCTTTGGGGACGAGCTGAGAAAAGTTATTAATAATTTCTATTTGATGGAGAACTTCAGTGTCACCTGTTTGGTTGACGGTGTAATCAATGTTTTGTTTGACGGTAAATTCGTCGATAGCGTTAATTTGAGACAGATTGGAAAAAAAGAACAAACCAAGAAGAATCCAAAACATGAATAAATGGTAGCATGTTGGTGCTTGACTTCGGGTATTGTTCGTGTATCATTTCTTTATGCCAGTCACAGTGTATCGACGTCAAAAGGAAATACTTGATTTAATCAGTTGTTCAATTGACAAATATGGTTATGCTCCAACTTTAACAGAAATTGCCCAAAATTTGGGATTATCATCACTCGCCACCGTTCACGAACATCTAGCGGTTTTGGAAAAAAAGGGTCTAATTCGACGTTACCGGGGAGCGGTTCGGGGAATTGAAATACTTGAGAACGATGAAGAAAAGAGGAGTCGTGATGGACAAGTAGAACTACCGGTGTTGGGATTTATTGCCTGTGGGGCCCCCCTGGAACCATATACTGACCCAAACGCTACCTTGATAGTTAATTCAGCCCTGGCCTCTAAGGGGAAATCTTTTGTGTTGCAAGCAAAAGGAGATTCGATGATTGATGACGGGATTTTGAGTGGCGATTATGTGGTGGTTAAAGAGCAAAAAGAGGCTAAAAATGGCGATATTGTGGTCGCGGTTTTACGAAACGGTTTTGCCACTTTGAAGCGCTATTATCGGGAAGCTAGCAGGATTCGTTTACAGCCAGCCAATTCGACCATGGCACCAATGTATGTGACGGATGTGGAAATAAAAGGCCGGGTGGTGGCGGTGATTAGACAATTCAATTAAATATTTGGTGGTAAAATATGATCATGAAGTCATTAAAGAAAAAATATCCGGCAGTGGTGTGGAAAGAGGGAGATTTGTATGTGGCTAAATTGGTAAATTTGGAGTTAGCTTCTCAGGGTAAAACCCAGGATGAAGCTTTGAACAACTTGCAGGAGGCTTTTGAATTACTATTGGATGATGATAAGAAAATATTGGTGCCTTTGTTTAGCGGTGAGGTAAAAGTGTCGGCTGTTTATGCCTAAGAGATATACGGCCAGAGAGGTATTGAGCGCTTTAAGAAAGGCGGGTTTTGTAGATGTGTCCCAAAGAGGAAGCCATGTAAAAATGAGGGGTTTTAGGGGTGGACGTTTGTTGACAGTAATTGTGCCGATGCATCGGGAAATTGCAGTAGGTACTTTTGGAAGTATCTTACGACAGGCCGATATGGGCCAAAATGAATTTGAAAGTTATTTAAAGAAATAATGCTTTATATAATTTCGACACCAATCGGGAACTTGGGGGATATAACCATCCGAGCCATAAAGACATTGGAAATAGTGGATATATTGTTATGTGAAGATACCAGAAAAACAGGAATTTTAATAAAAGAATTAGGGATAAAAAATCAGATTAAATTAGTGTCGTTTTATGATGAGGTGGAAAGACAAAAAATACCTCAAGTAATAGGATGGTTAAAAGAAGGCTTGGAAGTAGGACTGGTAACCAATGCCGGCACTCCCCTGCTTTCTGATCCGGGCTGGCTTTTGGTAAAAAAATGCCAGGAGTTGGGATTAAAATATACAGCTATTTCCGGAGCCGATGCCGTTATTAATGCCTTAGTATTATCCGGGTTGCCGATGCAGAGATTTTCTTTTCTGGGATTTTTACCAAAAAAAGAGGGGGATAAAAGAAGGATTTTGGAGAAATATAAAACAGTTGAGGGAGCCAAAGTGGTTTATGAATCACCAAATAGACTGAAAAAATTAGTAGGCGAAATTAAAGAAGTTTATGGAAAGGATGTGCAGATTCGGATTTGCCGGGAGATGACTAAGAAATTTGAAGAAGTAAAAAATGAAATGGATGGAGATACCAGGGGTGAAGTAGTGGTTGTATTTAAATAGGATTGTCATTCCCGCGAAAGCGGGAAGCCAAAAATAATGCAAAGGTATTTTGTGTATATGATGGCGAGTAGAAAAAATGGAACATTGTATGTCGGAGTGACGTCAAATTTAAAAAGAAGAGTATTTGAACATAGAAATGAAATTATCGATGGATTTACTAAAGAGTATGGTGTTCATAGATTGGTTTACTTTGAGGAACATAACAACATAAATCAAGCGATTAAAAGAGAAAAACAATTAAAAAAATGGCGAAGAGTTTGGAAAATTGAACTAATTGAAAAACAAAATAATAATTGGAATGATTTATATCAGAAGATATTGATATAGGTTCCCGCGTTCGCGGGAATGACGAAGCACGTTGTTAACAGGTAGCGGTACAAATTTCAGAGTGTGGATCCCCGCCTTCGCGGGGATAGAATTTTTCTTTTTTCGGCCCAGGAGATAATTTCCCGGGTGCGGGTAATAGCATCGGGGGAGACGGAAATACTACTGACTCCCCATTTAACTAATTTTTCAACTAATTCCGGGTAATTACTGGGGGCTTGACCACAAATAGAAACTAAAATTCCCCGTTTTTTGGCTTTAGTGACTAATCTTTTTAAACTCCAAAGAATAGATGGGTCCATCTCGCTAAAACCTTTGGCGACTTCAGAATTATCGCGGTCAAGACCCAGGGTCAACATGGTTAAATCGTTACTGCCTATAGAAATTCCGTCGATACCGACATCGATAAATTTATCCAGCAAGATAACATTGCTGGGAATCTCGGCCATCATGAAAAGTTTGAAACTGGGACTACGCATGAGGCCAACACCGGAAACAATTTTTTTGACCTCAAAAAGTTCATTTGGAGTTCGGCAAAAAGGAATCATTAACCAAAGATTTTTTAGGTTAAAACGATTACGAACTGTTTTAATGGCTTCAAGTTCCATCTGGAAAACGTCGGGGGAATTGATGTAACGAATGGCGCCTCTGAAACCCAAAAGAGGATTAGGTTCTTCCGGTTCATAAAGTTTGCCAAAGCGAAGATATCGATATTCATTGGTTTTGAAATCGGTGGCTCGGTAAATTACCGGTCGGGGGTTGAAGTTTTTGCAAAATTCAGTAATTCCCTTAGCCAGGGTTTCAATGTATTCTTTTTCTCGGCCTTCGGAAATCATTCGTTTGGGGTGGGTACCGATGTTGGCCATCATAAACTCGGCCCGAAGAAGTCCGACGCCGTCAACGTTTTTTTGACTGATGTCTTTAGCCAGTTCCGGTTCACCTAAATTGACATAGAGTTTGGTGGCGGTTTTAAGATTTTTATCAACCGAAGGAATATTTTTTAATTGAGGGAAGGTTGGGGTTTGATCACCTTTCCAAATTCGGCCACTGGCGCCATCTAGGGTGACTATGTCACCTTCTTTAAATTCTTTGGTGGCAGTTTTGGTGCCAACGACACAAGGAACTCCCAATTCGCGGGAAACAATGGCGGCATGAGATGTTTGACCACCCTTGTCAGTAATAATTCCCGATACTTTTTTCATAGCCGGGACAAAATCTGGAGTGGTCATACTAATAACCATAATTTGGCCTGGGACCACCCGACTAATTTCTTTGGGACTTTTAATGAGAATTACGGGACCTGCGGCAAATCCGGGACTGGCAGCTTCACCTAGAAGAAACGGAGCTTCAGAAACTTCAATTGATTTTTGATTGTCACCAGAGGCCAAGGTGGTGATGGGTCTGGTTTGGACAATAAATAGTTTACCTTTGGCAATAGCAAATTCGATATCTTGAGCCTTACCGTAATGGTTATGGAGTTTTTGGCCGATTCTGGCAATTTTTATAGCTGTCTCATCGTTTATTTTAAATTTATTTTGTTTGTATTTAGGAACTTCGGCTTCATGAGTTTCGTTTTCCGATTTAACTAACTGTCGATCTTGGGGGGTGGAATTTTTATATTGGATTTCCCAGGTCGACTTGTTAATTATATGTTGGTCCGGAGTAGTAATACCCTGAACTATGTATTCACCCAGACCCCAAATGGTCTCAATGACAATTTCGTTTTTAGTATTGGAAACCGGGTTGACGGTAAACATGATACCGGAGATATCGCTTTGAACCATTTTTTGAACCGGGACGGCTACCCCAACCTGGAAATGGTCGAACTTCTTTTTGACTCGGTAAAAAATAGAACGGGGAGTAAAAAGTGAGGCCCAACAATCGCGGACGCGATTTAACACATTGCTTTCCCCAATAACATTAAGAAAGGTTTCCTGTTGACCGGCAAAAGAAGCGTCAATACTATCTTCGGCGGTAGCTGAAGATCTAACGGCTACCGGTAAATCCTTTAAACCACCAAAACTTCCCAGTTTTTTATAGGCGCTCATTATTTCAATGGCGACTGTGTCGGGAATTGGAGCTTTTTTGATAATAGCTTTGATTTTTTTGGAAGCGGAGAGAAGCTCGTCGGGGTGATCAACATTGGCAGAGTCAAGGATATTTTTTATTTGAGGTTTTAGATTATTTTTTTCAATAAAATTAAAATAGGTACGGGCTGTGACCACAAAACCATTGGGAACGGGAATACCGAGACTATACATTTCTCCTAAATTGGCTCCTTTACCACCAACGGTGGCGACATCTTCAAACTTGATATCCTTAAACCAAATAAGGGCAGGAGTTTTCATATTATTTTAGTGGTTGCCAACCGCGGCCGGGTAATAATCTGGTGGCGTCTGATTCGTTTGGGCGGGAGTAGTCATCTTCAAGGCGGAAGGTGGTGCCGATTTCCGGAGTGGAAAACTCAACGGTAACACAATCAGTAACAGCCTGAAAGCGGTGAATAGTGGAAGGTTTGATGGTGTATTCTTGGCTTGGTTCCATAGGGAGAGTTACCAGTGAGTTTTGATCCGGACCGAGACTGAGGTTGGCTTGACCGGAAAGAAGGACAAGAGTTTCTGTTTTTTGATCGTGATATTGAAGTGACCAGCGCTTCCCGGTCCGAGTAAATGAGATTTTGCCACCATAGGGAAGAGAGGCGGCGGTTACTAGAATTTCAAAACCCCAGGGCTTGAGAATTTTTTGGGACATTAGAAAATAATAACAGAAAAAAGGGAGTGATACTAAGACATCAGATTAAAAAGAAGATTGAGGAGGGCGTTTTCTTTGGTTTCTACCAGTGTGCCGGTTCTGATTTGATAATCAAGATCAATTAGGGCCAGATAGCATAACTTAAGCTTTTCGGAGGGGAAAGGGGAAAAAGAAGAGAGGTTTTGGCGAAGCCTGTTTTTAAACCAGTAAAAGACGAGCTCAAATGGTTCTTGCTTAACTACCTTTAAGTAGTTTTCGGTAAAGGAACGATGGTTTCTGGGTTTAAGTGAATTTAAACAGGCAAAAAGTTTCTTGTCGAGGGGGAACTTTTGGACTTTGGCTGACCCAAAAAGAGAAATTTCATTTTGACGAAGAGGTCGGTCTTGCCAAATGGCGGTGTCCACATATTGGTTCTTTTTTATCAAAGAAGATAATTTTTCTAGTTGACCTTTAGTTAAGGAAAAAGGATTATAGAGAGCCAGAACCCGGGCGTTTTGAAACAATGAGGGAGAATTAATAAAGAGGTTGAGTTTGTCAAAATTATAGTCTTTTGACTCTTGACGCATAACTTCTTTATCCTTAAGTTGATCTAAAAAGTTCTGATGGGCTTCGCGGCTGTGGAAAAGATCATCGCCGTGAAAAATGTAGAGCATATTATTCTTGAGTATAACCTTTGGCTTGGAGATGGAAGGAGTGGGAGTAGAGTCCTTTTAGGTCTAGAAGCTTCTGGTGGGTTCCAGCTTCGACGATTTTGCCCTGGTTGATGACTAAGATCCTCTGGGCGTTTCGGACAGTTGAAAAGCGGTGGGAGACAATAATAAGAGTTTTGTTTTTGACAGTTTTGTAAAGACGGGAAAAGATTTTACTTTCGGAGACAGCATCAATGGAGGCGGTGGGTTCGTCCAAAATTATTATTGGACTATTCCGATAAAAAACTCTAGCTATGGCCAGTTTTTGGGACTGTCCCCAAGAAGGTTCTTCGCCACCGTAGCGAAGACTCATGGGAGTATCCAACCCTCGGGAATATCTTTTTATAAAAGAGGCGTCGGCAAGGTTCAGAGCTTCTAAAATCTTTTGGTCGCTTGGATTTTGAGGGTGCCCAAGAAATATGCTTTCTTTTAAAGTGAGGTTGTAAAAACTGTTAAATTCCTGAGCCAAAAATGAAAGTTGGCGGTACCAACTATCAAGTTTTAATAATCGAAGATCAGTGCCATTTATCAGAATTTGGCCGGAAGTAGGTTCGTAAAAATGACAGAGAAGTTTAATCAGGGTACTTTTACCGGCACCGTTTTGGCCAACAATAGCTATTTCCTCTTGAGGGCCGATGGTTAGGTTTAGGTTTTGGAAAACATAGCGATTGGTTTCGGGGTATTTGAAAGAAACATTTTTGAATTCAATTTTGGGCGGGTGAGGTTTGGAAACGATTTTAACCCCACTTTTAATAGTATTTATTAATCCCAATACTTTTTTAAAATTACCAATATGATAGCTATTTTCAGTAACACTGACGGAGCTGAAAACCAGACCCCGAAAAAAGTTGGCGGTGGCGGAAATTGATTGAAAATAAAAGGTAAAAAGACCAATAGTGATTAATCCTAAATGGGTACTGTTTATTAAAGTGTAGAGACAGAAGGCACTGATTAAAGTCGAAAGGGCAATTAGACCAAATTCGGTTGGGGTCTGTTGAACCCGAAGTTGGGTACGGGAGTTGGCAAAAAAGTCCCAAGAGTCGGCAAACTTTCGAAACAGATATTTGATGGCACTGTTAATTCTTAGTTCGGCAATGTAATTTTTTTGACGAAGTTGCCAATTTAGGTCCCACATCAGTTTGGTTTTGTCGCTATTTTTTTCGTGAATCTGCCAATCTTTCTGGACCCAATATCTTTGAAAGAAATATTGAGGAACCTGACTTAGAAAAATAATGAACCAAAGAAGGGGAAATTTGGGAATGAGGATAGCGGAAACTGCCAAAAGACTTATGAGACTAGTAAATATACTATTGGCGTCGGAGAGAGTTTGGCGGATGCGCCAACCGAATTCTTCATCGACCTTGGAGATAAGATTGCTGGTATCTTTGCCCTCAAGGTGTTGATAATCGAGGGTGGTAACTTTGTTAATAAAAAGTTTGCGAAGATATGCCTGAAGTTGGATATCTAAAACCCGGCTAAACTGGCTTTGAAGATAAAAAAAGACAGAGTTTAGGGCCAAAATACCGGAGAAAAGAAATAAGGTAGAAATCCAGTAGTTTTGACCATAAACCAAACTATCAATAAGCTCCGAAAAGATCCGATTTTGGAAAAAAGGAACAATGGACACAAAAATACCAAAAACAAAAACACCAATAAAAAGGACGCGATTGCTCCGATAGATTAATCTGAGGCACCAGGCGGTGTTTAGTAGGATTGTTTTTAAGGATTTGGTATTTTCCACGGTAATTTATAATACCGCAGATGGGTGATATTGTGACTCCAAGGGGAGTCGAATACCCACAAGGGGTACCTATGGGCCCCCGATTATCCGCCTAGGCGGATGTCCTAGGTAATAAGTGAATTAATATATTTTCTTCCTTGCCCGGTTTTTAAATATTTCTCTAACAACATTGATTCGGATCTGTTGTCACAAATTTGTACGAAAACTAAATCGTATGGTCCCCAACGGTCAATTTCATGTTCATGCAATCTTCTTTCTAAATTATTTGTCTGACCTTTGTACAATTGTCCACTACTTAATGATCTAATTACATATACGTAGTACATGTGAACGTTTTTGAAAAAATTCGAA
>PEWA01000016.1:26492-28006 GCA_002780135.1 Candidatus Shapirobacteria bacterium CG06_land_8_20_14_3_00_40_12 | reverse complement strand
AACCCAGTGCCAAGCTCAAGCCACTGCCGGTAATCAAAACAATGCCCCGATATTTCCAAAGATCATAAATCACCCTGGCTGCCACATATAAAAATAGGGGAGCCAAAGCCGTTACTAAAATCAGAAATATCTGTGATTTATCCCTCGTTTCCCGCAACTCCCGGATTACCAATTCCGGCTCGTAGTAAATCTGATACCAATTACGTGTCAACTTATACCCCTGTCTTACCCCGATTAGTCCCCCGAGCCGAAATATATTCCGCAACCGCTTTTCTATCATAATTCCAAATTCCTCGAAATTGAAATTTTGCCCGCCTTAGGCGGGATTCTATTGCCTTTACCGTTGTTTTTAAAATTTTAGCAATAGTTTTGGTTTTATAACCCTCCAAATACTTTAGTCGCAGTATTTTGCCATAACCCGCTGACAATTCTCTGAAGGTTTTTCTGATTTCATTTTTTAATTCTTCTTTCAATACATCTCTTTCTGGCATCAGAGATTTATCGGCGATTTCTTCAAAAGCAGGATTTACTGAAAAAAGAATAGTTTTAATTTTCTTTTTTCGGTAATAATCGACAACTTTATGTTTGGCAATTCCACAAATCCAACTAAATTCCTCCGATTCACCACGAAAATTTTTTTTGGCCCCATATGCCGCCATCAATATATCATTAGTTAGCTCCTCGACTACCCCTTCATCTTCGACCTTTCTTTTGACAAAACCGGCAATACTTTGACGATACTTTTCCATACCCTATACTAGTATAGATGAACATCTTTACCAGCAAAAGGCATCCCCTATCTATCACCGCTTCTGAAATCCGTCTAAATGTTCTGGAAATGATCAATAGCGCTTCTGCCGGTCATATTGGCGGCTCTCTTTCCAGTGTCGAAATCATGGTGGCTCTTTATTTCTCTGGTATTTTTGACTTTAACCGCGACCATTTTGTTCTTTCTGCCGGTCACCTTTGTTCCACCCTTTATGCCATCTTAGCTAAACTGAATAAAATAAAATATTCGGATTTAAGTACCTTTAGCAGTTTTGGTTCAAGTCTTGAGGGTCACGTCTCCGTTTCTGTTCCCGGAGTTGAATATTCGTCCGGATCTCTCGGACAAGGTCTCTCCTTCGCTGCCGGACTTGCCCTTGGCGATAAAGATCATCACACTGTTTGTTTGACCACCGACGGTGAACACGACGAAGGTCAAATTTGGGAAGCCATCATGTTTGCCAACAAATATCATCAGGGTAATTTAATCAATATTGTTGATTACAACGGTCAGCAGATCGGTGGCACTACCGCCACCATTATGCCTTTAGGGGAGCTCGCCGGTAAATATCTTCACTTTGGCTGGACAGTTCAGACTGTCGACGGACACAGTCTTTCGGCTCTCATTAAAGCTATAAAAATTGCTAAAGCCTCCACTATTTATCCTGCTGCCATCATCGCCAAAACCGTTATGGGTAAGGGCATTTCCTTCATGGAAAACGATTATCATTATCATGATGTCAAAAAAC
>PEWA01000016.1:21889-26470 GCA_002780135.1 Candidatus Shapirobacteria bacterium CG06_land_8_20_14_3_00_40_12 | reverse complement strand
CACCGCCGATCCCAATCTTTATGTAGTTAGTGTTGGTCTTCGTCCCTCGGTAATGCTCGATCGTTTTTCCACTCGTTTTAAAACCCGTTTTGTTGAATGCGGGGTAGCCGAGAACAACGCTGCTGGCATCAGTGCCGGTTTAGCTCGCTCCGGTAAAAACGTTTTTCTTTGTACCTACTCCTGTTTTTCCCCCGGGATTAATCTGGCTACTATCAAACAATCAATTTGCCTTAACGGTCTTTCGGTCAAGATTATTGGTTACCACGCCGGACTTTTAACCGGCGAATTAGGTGCCAGCCACCAAATGCTCGAAGACATCGCCCTGATGCGTTCCCTCCCCAAAATGGAAGTCTTTGCTCCCATCGATGCCACCGAAATCTACAAAATGGTCAAAGTATTGGCCAAAAGTTCTCACCCTGCCTACCTTCGCCTGGTTCGTCCCTCCACTCCGGTTATCTATCCTGGCCGCCTTGGTTTTACTATTGGCAAATCTCAAGTTCTCCAATCCGGTAAAGATATCACCATTCTCGGTTATGGGCCTGTCTTGGTCCAGGTTTTCTCCATCACTACCAAAAAATCACTAGAAATTATCAATTGCTCCTCCCTCAAACCTCTCGACACTGCTACTATTTTAAAATCAGTCAAAAAAACCGGTCGTCTCTTGGTTGTCGAAGATCATCAGCAAAATGGAGGATTAGGTGAAGCTGTCGCCGCCCTAATCTTAAAAGCCTCTCTCAAGTGTCGTTTTGCTCATTTAGCAGTCAACGATTCTTTTGGCCAATCAGCCCGTGACCCTTATGATCTTTACCGTCTCCACGGTCTTTCGCCGGTCAACATTCTTGATACCATTAATAAGCTATGCTCCCGTTAAAAGAATTACTCTCAAACTATTTTCTATCGCATCAGGCTATTCCGGCTTTTAATGTCGACTCTTTTGAAATCTATCAGGCCGTCGAAGCCGCTGTTACCGAAACCCACCTTCCTGCTATCGTACAACTTTCGGCCAATGAAGATAAATTTGTTTCAGCAGAAAAACTCTATCTTTTAGTTAAAAAAGCTAATTTGGAATCTCTACCTATCTATTTAAACATAGATCACAGTCACGAACCAGACCGTCTGATTCAGGTATCACGTTTGGGTTTTGATATGGTCCACTTCGACGGCTCATCTCTGTCTCTTGACAAAAACTTAACCAAGAGTAGTCAACTAATCGAAACCGTTCATCCCCAAACTCTGGTCGAAGTCGAATTTAATGAAATCGGATCGGTGGAATTCACCAATCCCAAAATCGCTGAATCTTTTATAGTTCAAACCAAAGCCGACCTCTTAGCTGTTTCTATCGGCAACCGTCATGGTAATAGTCCTAATTTTCCTGAAAATATTGATCTTAAGGTTTTGTCCAAAATCAGACAACTTCTTCCCACCACTTTTTTTACCCTTCATGGTGGTTCCGGTATCCCTGAGGCTCAAATCAAAGAGGCTATAAAATTGGGAGTAGTGAAAATCAACATCAACACCGATTTGCGCCAAACCTTTTTAGCTTCTCTTCGCCGTGAGTTATCGGCTCAATCTTCCGAAAAAGTCTATGACTATTTTATTCCGGTTATTGCCGATTTAAAAAAAGTAATCATTCAAAAACTAACCCAATTTTCGGAATAATGACCAATAGTTATCAAAAAACATGGATAACCCCAAAGGTAAAAATCAAGGAAAGTCTTATTGGCGGTAACGGAATGTTTGCCATATTACCGATTGACAAAGGTGAGAAGGTTGTAATCTGGGGTGGAGAGTACATGGGAAAACCAGGCGCAGACATCGCCATAAAACAGGGAAAATTGGTGATGCGGTGGGATGAAAATTTGTTCAGTATCGAGGACAGAGGAGACAGTCCCGGTTACTTTATAAACCACTCTTGTGAATCAAACCTGTGGATGAAAGATGCTTTTACATTAACAGCCAGAAAAAGAATTGGAATCGGCGAAGAGATAACCGCCGACTATTGCCTATGGGAGGCAGATGAAAATTTCGTTTCAAAATGGACATGTAACTGTAATTCCCCAGATTGTCGAAAATTGATCACGGGTAAAGATTGGCATAATCAGGATATCCAGAAAAAGTATTTTGGCCATTTCTCTCCACTAATAAATAAAAAAATTGCAAAAAGCCGTTGACAAAACATTGCCGAAACAATATAATGGCAATGTATGAACCAAATAATTAATCTTCAAATCCCGATCGAAGTTAACCTTCGTAATCAAGCTTTAACTACGGCCAAGTCACTCGGCTTTTCTAATCTTCAGGACACAATCCGTCTTTTTATCAATCAATTAGCTAAAAACACCTTTGATGTTTCCTTTCAACCTAAACCGGTGGTTTTATCTGAAAGAAATGACAGACGATACACGAAAATAATTAACGACATTAAAAGTGGTAAAGAAAAAACATTGAAATTCAAAAGTACCCGAGATATGTTTAAATATCTCAATGATCAAGGTTGAACTACATCGCTCTTTTGTAAAATCCTATCGTCAAAGAATTGGTTCAAATCGAAAACTTAGTCTCCAAACCGAAAAACGGGTTATCGTGTTTAGAAAAAACCGTTTCGATTCCATTCTTAAAGATCATTCCTTAATCGGTCAACAGAAGGACTTAAGATCGTTTTCAGTCAATGGAGATTTTCGGATAATCTACCAACTGGTTTCCGAAGATTATGCTATTTTTATTAATATTGGTTCGCACAATCAGGTGTATTGATTTACAATTAATCCATGGATTACGACATTGTCAGCATCGGTGCCGCTACCGTTGACGTTTTTGTCACCTCTTCTTCAATTAAATTATCTGACGGAATTTTAAGTTTCCCATCCTCTTCCAAAAATGAAATCAGCTCCGGTTTAATCTGTTCCGGCGGGGGAGCCACTAATTCTGCCGCCACCTTCTCCCGGCTAAAATTAAAAACCAGTTGTATTTCTCTTTTGGGTCGGGACCCTCTCTCGGAATATGTTCTAAATGATTTAAACAAAGAAAAAATTAACACCTCATTTTTACGTTATTCAAAAAAAGATAGTACCGATTTTTCAGTCATCATTGTTGGTCCGGATGGTAGTCGGACCGCCTTTACCAATCGTGGCACCTCTCGGTTGGAAGCATCCTGTATTCCTTGGTCTAAACTAAAAAAAATCAGATGGTTTTACATCACTTCCCTTGAAGGCAATCTTGATCTTTTGGAGACCGTCATCGGTTTTGCTAAAGATTACGGGATTTCTTTAGCTATTAATCCCGGGTCCAGAGAAATTGCTTCTCCCCGTCGGCTATTATCACTAATTTCTCACACCGACTTTTTACTGTTAAATCAAACCGAATCCGAAGCCTTATCCGGACTTTCCTCTGCCTCCTCTTCCTTTTGGGAATTTTTTCAGAATCTCTCTCCGACAGTTGCCATTACCAATGGCCGTCTTGGTGCCCACTTTTTAACCACTACCGACCACCTCTATTCTCCGATAATTAATGTTTCTCCGGTTGATGAAACCGGTGCTGGCGATGCCTTTGGTTCGGCCGCCGTGGCGGCTCTTTCCTACGGTCACTCTCCCGAAACAGCTCTAGAATGGGGGATCAAAAATTCAGCCGCTGTTGTTTCCTGTTTGGGCGCCAAGAAGGGGATTTTATCTTTATCTCAAATAAACAAAAATGTTATCTAAAGAAGACCTCAAAAAAAAGAAGGGTGAAAGTAGTCAACAGCTGGACTTTGTTGAATCCGTCACCACCGCGAATAATATAAAAAAAAAGCGTTTAAGTATTTTTATATTCTTATTTCTCACTGTTGGAGTTAGTTTGGTATTCCTGCTCTATAACAAATTTAAAAACCAGCAATTATTTATCAAACTTCCCCAAATTAATATTAAAATTTCTGACATCATTCCCAAACCCAACCCCATTGCTCATATTATTTCTGTCGATCCTAATTCCTGGCAGGTTTGTTTGTTTGACCTCTCCACTTCTAAAAAAGTTTTTGACCACCATTGTCCGCTGACTTCTATTCCCGTTTCTTTGCCATCAACCCCCTCCACTATCCTGAAAAGTTCTTTACCCAACGGTCTTGAAATAAAAGAAAATATTATTACTCAAAATAATTCCATTGATTTTTCTGCCGTGATCACCTCTCCCATCCGCCGTCTTCTTTTGGTTATCAAAATATTTGGTTCTTCTCCGCTCTCTGGTTCTCAAAAACTTATTCCTGAAGTTGCTCAAGCTCTCTATTGGCGCTTTTCCACACCCTAAATTTTTATTCCTATTACTGTCAAATAAAAAAATACCCACGAATTATTTTTAATTCATAAGGAACGGACACGTGGGTCTGTTCCTACAATCATTTCATAATATTCTCTTTATCTTTATCCCAATTCTTGGGATTATCCAGGATATATCTTTTAATCGCCCAATATTCTTTCTCATTGCGAATCACCCGGTCATGAAAACGGGGTTGCCAAACGTGTTTGGAAAATTTTAGCCAGGATTGGGTTTTAACATTTTTAATATATTCATTGGTGGTCATGGTTTTGAACCATTGGATAACGTTCCCAA
>PEWA01000016.1:0-21860 GCA_002780135.1 Candidatus Shapirobacteria bacterium CG06_land_8_20_14_3_00_40_12 | reverse complement strand
ACCCGCCGGTATAGTTCGTAGGCGCAGACCCGCCGGTATAGTTCGTAGGCGCAGACCCGCGTGTCTGCGCCTTGCATTTATATCGAATGATTAAAATACCGTGAAAATGATTGGGCATAAAACAAAATTTATCCAATTCTGTCCCAGGAAATTTGTCGGGGATTTTTAACCACCATTGTTGGCAGAGGTTACCAAATTCGGATAATAAACCACATGGTTGTTTTTTATACGAGGAACGGACACGTGGGTCTGTTCCTACACAACGCAAAATGTTTAATCGATCCTGCGTGCAGATAGTCACAAAATAATACCCACCACCCGAATAATCATATCCGGGCAGCCGATACTGTTTTTCGACTTTAAACGGAAATTTGACAAATTTCATTATGGTCCCGGGGTAGGGGTTGGGGTAGGAGTGGGGGCACAAATTATATCTTTTTCTCGGCCGTCGGTAAAATACTCGCTCCCGCCGCATACATTTGCCTGATACACTCCTGTTGGCATTGGCCAAGGGACGTCTTTTTTATCTTTTAACAGAGAGGTGATTATCCGGTTCCAAATAGGTGTCGCCCCACTAATTCCTGATGCTACCCAGCTCATCGGTGTACCATCATTGTTTCCCACCCAAGCCGACACCATTATTTCCGGAGTCCAGCCGATACACCAATTATCCTTTAAACTATTGGTTGTTCCTGTTTTTACCGCTACGGTTTTACCTGAAATTTTTAACTTTGATCCTGTTCCAAAAATTGGCGCCCGGGCACTATCGTCACTTAGCGCCTGATTAATTAAATAGGCATATTTTGGTTCCGTTACCGTTATTTTTTCTGTCTTTTTAGAATAAACCCTCTCCCCAAGATAATTATCTACCTCCAAAACCGGATTTACTTCCACCCGATCTCCCAATTGAGAAAAAGTAGTGTAGGCCCCAACAAGCTCCGTCATTTTCACTTCTCCACTCCCCAGGGCCAACGACAACCCAAAACGACTTCGGTCTTTCCAAGTAGTAATTCCCATAGATTCAGCCATATTAATCATATTTTCCACCCCATTTTCACTCAAAGTTTTTACCGAGGCAATATTTAGTGATGAGGCCAGAGCGGTTTTTAAGGTCACCTTGCCTAAACTTTTTCCGGTGTAATCTTGTGGAGTATATGGTGGTTGTCCTCTTACATAATAAGTAACCGGTGAATCATCAATAATAGTGGTTAAGCTTTTTCCGTTCTGTAGTGCCAATAAGTAGTTTATCGGTTTTATTGAGGACCCTGGCTGGCGCAAAGCCGTAGCCACATTATATTTTCCCTCAATGTCCACGGCCCAATAATCCTTTGATCCCACCATTGCCAAAATATCGCCGTTTTTAGGGTCAATAACTAAAGCTGCCCCGTTACCAATCCGCAATCTTTTTACCTTATTAATTTCGTCACTGACTATATTTTGAGCCATATCCTGTACAGTCAAGTCCAAACTGGTCACCACCCTTAGTCCTCTCCGCTCAATATTGTCAAAACCAAGTTTTTCCCTTAGGTAATCTCTGACATAAAAAACAAAATGAGGGGCCTTAATTTCTTTACTCTCAACCACCACTTCCATTTTATTGTTTGTTATTTCTTCGGCACTTTTTTCATCAATGGTACCCGACAAAAGCATTTGTTCCACTACTTGTTTTTGTCGCCCATAGGCCAATTCCAAATTATTACTGCTGGGGGAGTAGGAACTGGGTGCCGCTGGTAATCCCGCTAAAAATGTCGCTTCCGCCAAATTAATTTTATCGACTTCTTTCCCAAAATATTTTATTGCCGCCTCATTCACTCCATAAGTTTCCCCGCCGTATGCTACCTGGTTAAAATATCTTTCCAATATTTCCTCTTTATTTAATTTCTTTTCCACCATTAAGGACAAAATTGCCTCTTTAATTTTTCTTTTCCAAGTTTTTTCACCGGATAAAAATACATTTTTTACCAGTTGTTGGGTAATAGTTGATCCGCCCCTCAAACTATCGGCCCCGTTATTTAAATTGTGCCAACTTGCTTTAAGTATTCCCTTAACCGACAATCCCCGATGTTGGTAAAATTCTTTGTCTTCAATCGCCAACGTTGCCTTAATCAAGTAATCAGGGATTTTTTCCAAAGACACCCAACTTCTGTCTTCATCTTTGTAAAATTTATATAAAAGATTTCCACTCCGGTCATAAATTTTTGTTGACATTTTCGGTGGATTATAAATTTCATTGACGTTTGGTAAATCTGTAACTATTTCTCTTATAAACCACCATCCCACCCCACTTGCCGACAACATCAATAAAGTCAGTGATATATAAAGCAGTTTATTGCTGCCGGGTTTTATTTTTATTTTGCCAAAGTGAATTTTATTAATTCCCTCAATTACCAGTTTCCCGGTTCGGTAAATCGGCCGACCCAAAGCTATTAATGTTTTTTTAATCATTAATTTGGGGACAATCTAAACAAACCCATTCCCCGGTAACATCCCCTACTGCCGCATGTTCCTGCCATTGGGCATTAGGGTTATTCTCTCCCTTTTTAATCGGTTGCCCCGTTGTTTTGTCAATTAATATTGTATTTCTTAAAGGTACCTTTTTATCCGGCAAAAACTCCTTTTTAAAATATTCATAATAACTATCACAGCCTTCATCAGGCGGCAACTGTCCGGTTAAATTACACACCGTTGCTCCGATCACCCCTTCTGGTTTGGCAAAATGTTTAATCAACTTATCTTCTAAAAGTTTTGTCATGATTTTGTTCCAAATTGGTGCTGCCCCGCTGGTTCCTGAGACTACCCCACTCATTCTGGAGTTGTCATTATTACCCACCCAGGTTACTGCCACATAATCCGGAGTATAACCTATAGTCCAATTATCCCGCAGATCATTGGTAGTTCCGGTTTTTACTGCTACTTCCGGATGTTTCTTAATATTAAGCATTGAACCGCTGCCAAATACCATGCTTCTGGCCCCGTCGTCAGACAATATCTTTGATATTATAAATGCAGTCTCGGAGCTTATTACTCTTTTTCCGGGAATGTATTTATATTCCTCCAAAACTTTATCGTTTTTATCGGTTATTTTCAAAATCGAAGTTAAAGGCTGTAATACCCCCATATTAGCCAAGGCTCCGAAAGCTACGCTCATATCAGTCATATATACCTCCCCGCCACCCAAAGTTAAAGATAGTCCAAAATCATCCGGATTGGAAAAAGTACTGATTCCCGTTGCTGAAGCTGATGCCACAAATTCCCGAAGTCCATTAATCTTAAGCATCTTTACTGCCGGAATGTTTAATGAGTTTCCCAGTGCGTGCCGCAGATTTTGTAGGCCGTAATATTTATTTCCATAATTTATTGGGCAATAAGACCTTTGGTTTTCGACCTCAAAACAGGTTTCTGCATCGTTAAATATAGAGGCTGCCGTCACTTTTCCTGTTTCTATTCCCACCGCGTAATTTAGAGGTTTAATGGCTGATCCTGGTTGGCGTAGGGCTGTTACTACGTTGTATTTACCTTCAATTTCAGAATCAAAATAATCTTTTGATCCCACCATCGATAAAATTTGTCCACTTTTGCTTTCAGTAACCAGAGCCGCTCCGTTGGTCACATTATATTTATTTAACTTCCCCACTTCGGTTGCCACTTGCGTCTGGACATAGTTTTGTAAATCCAAATCCAATGTTGTCCACACTTTTAAACCTCCTTCGGTTACTTTCTTTAAACCGTATTTATCTATCAACTTTTCCTTAACATAAAAAACAAAATGAGGAGCCAAAACTTTATCCTTTTTAATATAATAATTTAATTTTTCCGCCACTGCTGCCTGCCTCTCCGTCGCTGTTATAAATTTTAATTCTTCCATTCGCGCCAACACCATTTCCTGCCTGTTTTTAGCTGCATCCGGATGAGCAAAGGGGGAGTAACGTGTTGGTGATCCCGGCAATCCGGCTAAAAGCGCCACTTCTGCCAGATCCAAACCTGAGACCTCTTTATTAAATATTCCCCTTGCTGCTGCCTTCACCCCCCACAAAGTTCCCCCATAAGGAGTTTGGTTAAGATACATTGTCAATATCTCCTTTTTGCTATACATCAATTCGGTTGCCACGGTCAATATAGCTTCTTTTATTTTTCTTAAGAGTGTCCTTTCCGGGGATAATAGAGCATTTTTCACTAATTGCTGGGTCAAAGTAGATCCTCCCTGAAGTCTCCTTTCAACTATCGTCCGATAAAGCCCCCGTATTATTCCCTTAACGTCAAACCCAAAATGACCATAAAACCCGGCATCCTCAATTGCCAATGTCGCCAGAACGAGTTTTTCCGGAATCGATTCAAGTTCCACTTCTTGTCGTCTTTTATCAGTGTAAATTTCATAAATCAACTTACCGTTTCGGTCCAGTACTTGTGAAGATTCGGGAAAATCACCTGAAGACAATTTCGAAGGATTTGGAATATCCCTCGTGATCCAAACTATTACCGCTATTACCAACATCCCCAAAACTAAACTACCCCAAATTAAACTTTTCCTCTTTTTCTTTAAACGTTTTAATTTTGTTTTCGATTTCTTCATATTTATTTTTATCTACCCCTTCCCCGCCCATTTTTCTTATCATTTGATCATAAACAATAACAGCCCGATAAATCTTATTTCTCAAATCAATGCTTCTATTATCTCTCTCTCCCCCAAGCATTGTCCAGGCATATTCTAGTTTATCTACCGCCTTTTCTCCTGATTTCAAAGCTTTTGCCTTCTGGCCCTTATTACTCAAAACCACACTTTCGGCCAGATTTTTATCAGCCAAAAACATTGCCATTTTAATCTTTTCAAAGTTATCTCGGCTAAATTGTAGCCAAAGATAGTCGCGAATTTCCTTAATTCCATAAAAAATATTTGTTGGCAACATCCTCACTTGGGGTATCTGGTATACCTCAATTATTCGCTCACCATTACTTTTTTCTATTTCCACTTCTATAATATCCCCCCTCGACTTTCCCTCATTATCTTCTTGGGCACTTATCTCCAAAGACGCCCGGACAAAAGACACGAAAATTATCGCTATCCCCAGCACTAACACCACCAGTGTGTATATTTTTCTCACTCCCCCTATTTTACTCCTTTTGAGTCTCATGGAAAAATGCCTGATTTTTGTCAATATATTTTATCGGGCCCTTTAGTCTGATAAATCCTATTTGACCCCAATAAGCCACCTCATTTATTATTCTCCCTAAAATGTTTTGTTTTGTCCTGACATTTGGTACTGAATACTTAGTACTTAGTACTTTTTTATATCCGTTGGCCACATATTTTTCTGCCCATTGATTTTTTTTGACAAATTCCTGACAAACTCCATCCCGATCCATTATTACCTTCATCATAATTAAATCAATTGCGTTTTTTCTTACTCTTTTCCCGTGTGGCAGTTCCAATCGGTTTTCTTCTAACCATAGATTAAAACAAAGCTCATCAGCTTTTTCTGCTTGTCCATATTTTCGGTGGGGGATTTTTTTTCTTTTTAAATACCACCACAACCTTAATCTTGTCTGCCATAGAGTCCCCGGTGCACAAATTAAAAGTATGTCAATATCTTCATTTCTTCTGGAATTTTCCGCTGCTACTGATCCGGTTACCCCCACCAGACGGATACTTGGAACTCGACTCAAATAATCGTCACAGAATTTTTTTGATTTCAACAGCTTCCGGTTATCGGTCATTCTTTCCTTAATCGTTTCCAGCTTCAACCCCATCCTTTTTGTCTCTGCCGCCACTTCTTTTTGACTAAACCTTTTCTTTGAAAACAACCTAAACCAAACCTGATTAATTGTCAACCTGGCTTTGTATCTTTTGGCATAACTAACCGTGGCGACAATCGATTTTTGGAGTTTTCTCACACTGATATAATACAACCATCCCCAAAATGAATAAAAAGTCGAAAAGATACCGTCTTTACAAAACGATTCCCGGCCTAACTGCTTGGTTTGTCATTCTTTTCCCCGTCTGGGGTTCTTTTTTTCTTCCCAAACTGGTTGCCTACTTTGTTCTAACTTTTCTTGTTTATTGGCTCTATCAATCCTTTAAAAACGCTTTTTTGGCCATTAGAGGTTATTTTTCTATTATTCAGGCCAAAAATACCAATTGGTTTTTACGTTTTCAAAATAATTTTCGTGCTTCTTGGCTTCATTACGGCGATATTCATCACATTATTATCATTTCCTCTTACCGGGAACCAGTCCAAACAATTGAAATGGCCTTTAGTAGTTTAGCCTCCCAAATTGACATCGATCTTCACAAAATCCATCCCGTTTTAGCCCTTGAAGAACGTGCTGGAGATAAAAGTAACCAAGCTGTTGTTAATTATTTCCAAAAAAAGTATGCTTCAACTTTTGGCAGTTTAACTTTTACCGTTCATCCTCAAAATACTCCCCACGAAATTGCCGGTAAACATACCAACGAAGCTTATGCCGCCAAATATTTCAAAAAATACTGTTTCAAAAAACTAAATCTAAAACTTGCCAATCTTACTCTGACCTCTTGTGATGTCGACACCATTTTTAATCCTCGTTTTTTTTCTGCCCTGACTTATTATTTTGCCAGTAATCCCGATCGATATTTTCGTTTTTGGCAATCACCGATTTTTTGGCACCACAATATCAACGACGTTCCTGCCCCAACCCGGATTATTGGCGTTTTGGGTAATATCATCCACATTGCCAACATTCAGGAGCCGGATGGTCTTTTTTTCAACTACTCCTGTTATTCCTCTTCTTACAAACTAATAAATCAGGCCGGTTATTGGGATCCGGACATGATTCCTGAAGACTGGCATATCTTTCTTCAGGCTTTTTTTGCCTCAAAGGGGAAAGCTGCTGTTGAACCCATCTTCTTACCCACCATTGTTGATGCTCCCAGTGGTGACTCCTACCTTTCCGCCCTCAAAAACCGCTACAATCAATGTTTTCGTCATGCCTGGGGAGCCATTGATATCCCCTATGCTCTTGAACAGTCCCGACTCCACCCGGAGATTCCTTTAATTACCCGCACCCTACGTATTTTTAAACTCCTTCAGACTCATTTTATCTGGTCCAGTAATTGGTTTATCTTAACTCTGGGTACTTCCCTGCCGGTTCTTCTCAATCCTCGTTTTTTTAACACTGCCCTGGGTTACAATTTACCACGTATTTCCAACATTATTCTAACCATTTGTCTGTTCCCGCTTTTGGTGTTAATCATCCTCGATTGGAAACTTCGGCCTATAGACCAAAAAAGAGGGTTAAAAAATGTTCTCAAAAACCTATTTCAATGGCCTCTTATGCCTCTAGCCACCCTAACTTTGGCCGTTTTACCGGGCCTTCACTCCCACACCCGTTTGCTTTTTGGTCAGAATCTCGAGTACAAAACTACCGAAAAGAAACCTTACAAAATTTAAGGTAAAATAAATCAATGTTTTGGTATTCATGGCTTCTTTTTTTTCTTCTTCGTTTACCTTCTCTTTTTGAGCCCTATTGGTATGGCGATGAAGGTGTTTATCTTAGTTTGGGGCAGGGGATTAATCACGGGTTAACTCTTTATAGCCAAATTCATGACAACAAGCCACCCCTTCTTTATTACTTAGCCTCCCTATCTTCAAACCTGCCTGCCGGTTGGCAGGTTCTGGGATTTCGGCTCTTGCTTCTATTATGGATGATTCCCACCATTTACATCTTTTACCTTCTCTCTCAAAAATTTTTATCAAAGTCTCTTTCACGATATTCCGTTCTAGTTTTTATTATTTTTTCATCAATTCCCTTAATTGAAGGTAATATTGCCAATGCCGAAATATTCATGCTTCTTCCCACTCTTGCCGCTCTTCTGCTTTTTTATCAACCCCTTCATTCTCTAAAGTTTCTGTTTTACATTGGACTACTTCTGGGGCTTGCCTTTACTCTCAAGGTGCCGGTAGCTATCGAATTTTTCTTTCTTCTCTGCTGGTCTATTTTTGTGACCGATAAATTTAATTTGAAAAAAATAAAAGATTACATTGTATTTATTTTCGCCTTTTCTCTCCCTATTTTCTTGTTTTATCTATATTTTGTTATTCAAAAAGCTGGTCCTCAATTTCTTTTTGCCGCCCTTCTCCAAAATTTCGGCTATCTCGGTTCCTGGGCCACCGGTACCCATTCTGCTTCCGCTTCTTCCGGAGGGATAATTTGGAGACTCGTTTTAATGTTCTTACTTTGGGTATTTTTATTTGTTTTGTTTAAGAAAAAATTGTTGGACAAAAAATTATTTTTTCTTTCCGCCTGGTTTATGGCTACCCTTTTTGGTGTTCTATTGTCCGGTCGACCCTATCCCCACTATCTTATTCAACTTCTTCCTCCACTTTTACTCCTCCTCTTTTCCTTTCGGCGCAATTTTTACTTAAGTCTCTTCATTTTTATTCTTCTGGGGGTATCAATTGTCAAATACAAATTTTATTTTTACCGCACCTTTCCCTATTATCTAAACTTTGCCAAATATATTTTCAAAATTGAATCTCTTTTTCAATACCGTCAATATTTTGGTGCCAATGTCAACGATGTTTACCAACTTTCTAATACTATCAAATCAAAAACCGCCCCCGGAAGTTTTATTTTTGTTTGGGGAGACGAACCTTATCTCTATCCTTTGGCTTCTCGTCTCCCTTCCACCAAATATGTGGTTGCCTACCACGTACTTGATTTCAATGGTTATGACTTAGTCATGTCGGAGTTAACCGCTAAATTTCCCCAGGCTATCATTTACAACTCTTCCATGAATCGCCCTTTTCCAAAACTTGATCTCTTTTTAAAAGATTATTACTTCCTTGAAGACCAAATTGGTCCCTACTATCTATTTCTTCCCCGTCAATGAATTTTTCCTTTGTTCCAGTCTTTCTGTCGGCTATGGGAAAATTTTGGCAAAACCGTACTTCCTCTATTTTTCTCCGTTGGAATATAATACTTATTACTTTTCAATTTGCTTATCTTTTTTT
Source organism: Candidatus Shapirobacteria bacterium CG06_land_8_20_14_3_00_40_12 (assembly GCA_002780135.1). Classification (GTDB taxonomy): domain Bacteria; phylum Patescibacteriota; class Microgenomatia; order UBA12405; family UBA12405; genus UBA12158. The sequence continues at coordinate 12,873 of PEWA01000016.1, read as the reverse complement.
TCGCTACAGCAGTCTCCCTCCGGAAATCCCTTTATTTTTTTCAGAACCTTGGGGAAAGGCTTGGTTAGCTCCGACAACCGCCCTTTTTCTTCTTCCTTTTTTTTCTCTACTGATTGGTCTTGGTAATCACGTCATCGCCCTAACCATCTACTTAAAATGGCCACTTCTTTCTCGGCTACTTGTCGTTTTTTCCTTGGTTTTTTCAGTTTTTGCTTCCCTCTCCCTTTATCAGGTTATCAGGCTTGCTATCTAGAGGTTATGATTTTTACTGCCGCTCTTTCCCTGCTCCTTTCCTTTACGGTTACTTTTCTTCTAACTCCGGTCACTATTTCCTTTTTTACCGCTCACAATTGGCTTGAAGATCCCCGCCAAAAACAAAAAAAATCCGGTAATGCCACCGCTACCGGTATTGTCCCCCGTGGGGGTGGTTTTCCTATATTTTTCGGTATTTTCCTTCCTTGTCTTCTCCTTTTGCCTGCCGATAAACATTTCTTGGGAATTTTTCTGGCCGCCCTAGTCTCTCTTATTGTTGGCCTAATCGATGATATTTTTGATCTAAGCCCTGTCTTGAGATTGACAACCAACTTTCTTTCAGCCTTAATTGTTGTCGCCGCCGGTATCGGTATTGCCTATATTTCCAACCCTTTGGGGGGAATTTTTGATTTGTCACATCCAAGCATTACCTTTAATCTTTTTGGATCAATCCACTCAATCTGGATTCTTTCTGACCTCTTGGCTCTCGTCTGGATTACCTGGTGTATGAATATTGTTGGTTGGTCTTCAGGCGTTGACGGCCAACTTCCTGGTTTTGTGGCGATTTCAGCCGTATTTATCGGTCTTTTGGGATTACGTTTTTCTACCGATACTACTCAATGGCCGGTAATCATTTTAAGCTTAGCCGTTGCCGGAGCTTATTTGGGTTTTTTACCGTGGAATTTTTTCCCTCAAAAAATAATGCCCGGTTATAGTGGTAAAAGCTTAGCCGGCTTTTTTCTGGCTCTTTTATCCCTTCTTTCCGGAGCTAAATTGGCCACCTTAATCTTTCTTTTGGGTATTCCCATGCTTGACGCTGTTTTTGTTCTTATAAAAAGACTCATAAATGGTCGTTCTCCTTTCTCTCCGGGAAGCGACCACCTTCATCACTTTCTCTTAAAAAGCGGTTGGAGCCGTTCAAAAATTGCTCTCACCTACTGGTTATTATCACTCTTTCTCGGATTTATCTCACTTTTTCTCAATAGTCAACAAAAGTTTTATTTTTTTATTGGTATTACCTTTTTATTTTTTGGTTTTATCCTTAAAGTTTGGCGACGTATTTAGTTGCCACCCATCCTTTTTTCCCTCCAAAGTTTATTTCGATCCACTCTTTTGTTTCAGAATAATATTCATATTCTTCTCCGGTCTTTACCTTCCCAATTTCTGGACTTGTTGGGTTGCTTCCCGCCCTGACTCTTAACCAACCGGTTTCTGTCGGTAAAATTTTTATTTTTTTAGTTCCCCCAATCAATGCTAATTGGGTGTTATTTGACTCGGGTGTCGCCGCCATCTTTTCTTCTCTGGCCAAAGTTGCTTCAATTAACATCCTATATCCGATTATCGGCCTTATTCCCACACTAATGGTTTTAAAACCAGGTAACATTATACTTACCTCTTTATCACCTTCGCCTAGATCCGAAATAGCCATTGGCGTGTCACCCCTCATTTCTCCGCCAATACTTACTGCCGCCCCACTTGGTAAACTGGCCAATATTAGACTAGCTCTTTTAGGGCTCTGTTTTTCCATCGATAAAATATATCCGCCGGAACTTTTCTCTGTTTTATCAAATGTCCAATTTATTACCGTACTAATATTTTTTTTTAATTCCAACCTTCTTTGCCACCACCCTATTCCTTCTTCTCCTAAACGGATATTTATTATTCCCTCTAAGAGTGAATTATTTCGGTATGGAGTCATTCCCGCCTCTTTTCCGTCAATAAATATCTTGGTTATCGGTTGAGTTATTATTTCCACCCCGGCTACCCCCTTACTTCCACAACCACCCAAGAGTATTCCGGAGGCTATAATAAGTAAAACCGGTATGACAAAATTTTTAATCCTATTATTCATTCTTATTCCTTTATTATATTTTATTTTTCCCCCCAAAACTTCTCCCATTCTCATTCCTTATATTTCTCCCGCTCCGACCCCTACTCCCGTTTCTCAAGTTACTCTCGGATTAGTCGGCGATCTCGGTCTTGGTCGATACATTACTGCTACTGCTAGGGCTAAAAGCGATTTCTCTTGGAGTTTTTCAAAGATTTCTCCCTGGCTTCGCTCCCACGATTTCAACTTGGCTAATCTGGAAAGCCCAATAATTGATCCCTGTCCCGTGGGCATTACTGGTACCTTTACCTTTTGTGGCGATAAGCGTTTTCTGCCCTATCTGGCCGATAATAAACTTATTTTCAATCTTAATAATAACCACATTCTCAATTACGGTACTTCCGGTTTGGCTCAAACCAAGTCATATTTAGCCGACATCCCCAATTTCTACGATAATTTTTTAATCCAAAATTTAAACGGCATTACTTTTGGTTTCTTAGGTTTTGATTTTATTACTCACCCTGACGTCATTGCGAGCGAAGCGAAGCAATCTCTAATTCTAAATCAGGTCAAAAAATATAATCCTGTTGTCGATTGGTTAATAGTTTCCCTGCATTGGGGAAATGAGTATCTGCCTAACCCTGAAAAATGGCGCCAAATCTTAGCTAGGCAACTTATTGATGCCGGCGCTGACATTATTCATGGTCACCACCCTCACGTTTGGCAGGATTACGAAATTTATAAAGACAAACCTATTTTTTATTCCTTTGGTAATTTTATTTTCGATCAGTCCTGGTCTGCCGCCACTTCCCATTCCCAAATCGCCGCCCTAACCCTGACCAAAAGCAAAATCGTTAACCTAAAACTTTATCCGATTGAAATAAACTTCAACTCCCAACCCCATCTCATCCAATAAATCTTCTATCCTTGCCCGGCCAATTTTCTTAGTCTTTTTCTTTCAGTTTGAGCCTCCTCTGCAGTTAGTTTACCCGCTGTTTCCAATCTATTAACCCCACCTATCACCAATCCCAATGGTGTGTTTCCTTTGACAAAGCTTGCTCTATCAAGACGTGGTATTGCCTCTCCTAAGTTCTTCAAACTTAAAATATCACCCCACTTTTTTATTCCTTCGCTCATAAACACTTTGGTTGATAAAGTCCGGCACTGTTAAGTTTCAACATTCCTTCCCAGGAAAAGAATTCCGGTGGAAAAGCCCGGATTCGTGCCTGTTTACAGTCGGCAAACTGTTTATTTTGGATGTTGGCATCTATTATTATGCCCGCCCCCAAACTAATTAATACTACTATGATAATCGACCACCACCACAAATCTCGATTCATGGTCTATTTTAACCAATTTTTGCCACTATCGCCATAAATAAAGGTATCTCCGCTCTGACTTTATCCTCCATTGTCGCCTTAATTCCGGTCGACTTTTTATCCGATACCCACTCTTCAATTGTTTCAATCACCATTCCATTATCGGTTAATATTTCGGCAAAAAATGATAATGGGTAATGGAAACTAAGGCTGATTTGGTTATTTTTTTTGTCAAAAGGACTACTTTCAATTGGAATCTCTAGTGGTTGCATATAGTGGTCAATTATCCGCCATTGTCTGCCGTCTTTTTCCATCCAGTCAGCATGTTTAGGAATTCTAAAGGTCGGATGATTTAGGACAATTAATATTTTTCCGCTGCTTTTTAACCAGCTTCGACAGTTTTTTATCACCCCAAAGGGTTTTTTGATATTTTGTAGCGACAAAATTACGGCCACCTTATCAATCATCCCCAGTTTAATTTCTTTTGATGCGTCAGCCACCAAATAATGATGATGAGGGTTTTTGTCCTCCTTAGTCGCTACATCAATTAAAGATTTTGCCAAATCAATCCCCAGGTAATCTATATCTGCCGGAATACTTCTTGCCAATACCCCCTGTCCACAGCCGACATCAACCAGCCTCTCTCCTTTTCTTAATTGTAATAGTCTCAAACTATTTGGCAAAATTATCTTTTGATGATAATAGTGCCCCTTCTCCCCCACAATTTTGTTATACCACCCCCCCACTTTTTGCCAGCTGCTATCATTTCGTTTCATGTGCAATTATATCAATGCGCTATAATCAAGCGTGATTATCATCAAAACTCCCCCACAAATCCAAGGGATTCGACAATCGTCTAAATTAGCCGCCGTTACCCTGAAATATCTTTCTCAATTCGTCAAACCCGGTATCAGCACCCAAAAACTGAATAAATTAGCCCACCAATTCATTGTTAAACATAATGCTATTCCCGCTCCTTTAAATTACGGCGGTTTTCCCAAAAGTATCTGCACTTCGGTTAACAACGTTGTCTGCCACGGAATTCCTTCTGAAAAAGCAATTTTAAAAGAAGGTGACATTATTAATCTTGATATCACTACTATTCTTGATGGCTTCTATGGTGACGTTTCGGCCACCTTTCCTGTCGGCCAAATATCTGCCTCCTCCCAACTTTTAATCGACCAAACTCGACAAGCTTTAAATTTAGCTATTACCGCTATTAAACCCGGAAAGTATCTCAACGAAGTTGTTGGAAAAGTCATTGAGGATTTTGTCACTCCCCAAGGTTTTTCTCCGGTCCGGGAGCTCGGTGGCCACGGTGTCGGTCTTAAATTTCACGAAGACCCTTTTGTTTTTCATTTTAATACTTCCCAAAATCATCTTTTATTAAAACCCGGTATGATTTTTACCGTCGAACCAATGATTAACGCTTCATTAAATTGGCGGGTCAACATCGATCCCTCCGACGGCTGGACGGTTCGAACCACCGACGGTGCTCTCTCCTGTCAATTCGAACATACTATTCTAATCACCGATAATGGTTGTGAGGTGTTGACTAAACTCTAACCTTGTTTTACTTCTCGAGTTTCAAAAACTTGAATACTGTCACTGTCAACTTGACCTAAGGTGACCCTAGCCCTTGCCTTATTTGCTAAAAAACCATTTTCTGCTACCAATCTTCTCAGATTTATTTCCAAGACCGTGGCCACAGCCTCTGGTGCTATATGCAACGTCTCAATCGGGTCAAACTCCAATTTGAGAACAAAAGTTTTCGCCATATACACTTATAATATAACATTTTAAGCCTTTAAGCTATAATCAGGAATGGTTCTATTAGACGGTAAAACCCTATCCGAAAAAATTCTTAGCGATCTTCGAATCAAAATTTCAAAGATTAATAAATCAATTAATTTAGACATTATCTTAGTTGGTGACGATCCATCCTCTTTAAAATATGTTGCCTTAAAACAGGCCAAAGCTGAAAGTATCGGCATTGGCGGCCGACTTCATCATTTTTCTGTCAATCAACCCCCTGCCACCATCTTTTCACTAATAGATTCCCTCAACCTCGACTCTTCTGTCACTGGTTTTTTTGTCCAACTGCCGCTTCCAGAAAACTACGACAAAAACTTTATCGTCAATTCCATTAACCCCAACAAGGATGCCGATGGTCTAAATCCCACATCGGGTATTATTCCGGCGGTTGATAAAGGCATTATTAGATTACTTGAGGAATATCAAATATCTCTATCTGGTAAAAGTGTAGTCATTGTCAACGATAGTCTGCTTATAGGTCAACCTTTAAAAAAAGAGTTGGAAAAACAAGGAGCCATTGTTACTCTCTGTAATCAGAAAACCACCAATTTAAAATCCATCACCCTAACATCTGATATTTTAATTTCCGCCACCGGTGTAAAAAATTTAATTACCGGCCCCATGGTCAAAGAGGGGATTGTGGCTATCGATGTCGGTGGCGGCGATATCGATTTTACCGGCATTTCTCCCAAAGCTTCATATATTACCACCACCTTCGGTGGTGTCGGCCCCATGACCGTCGCCTCTCTTTTGGAAAATACCTACGAATTAGTTATCAAAAATGGTGGTTGATAATCCATCCCGTTTCATCGAAAAATATACCACCAAATCTCCTCGTCTTTCTAATTGGAATTATTCAACCCCCGGTATATATTTTGTCACCATTTGCACTCTCAATCACAACAACTTTTTTGGAAAAATTGGCAATGATAAAATAATTTTGTCTTATTGTGGTCAGATTGCTCAACAATGTTTACTTGATATCCCTAAACATTTTCTTCAAATTGATTTAGATAATTTCGTGATAATGCCGAATCATCTGCATATTCTATTCCGTATAAAGACGCCAATTTCAAAATCGGTAGAGACGCGCGATCGTGCGTCTCTACAAAAAGGATATCAAAGTTTTCATTTTCATCGATTGGCTATAAAATCAAATCAAATTCTTCCGAAAATAATCAATCAATATAAATCCTCAGTCAAACGAATTTGCAATCAACAACACCTTTTCTTTTCCTGGTAATCCCGTTTTCATGATGAAATTATTAAAACAAGATCACAATTTCTTATTACCAGACGATACATTCAGAACAATATAGTAAATTGGGAAAAAGATAAATTCTATCGATAACACTCGGTAGAGACGCGCGACCGTGCATCTCTACAAACCATCTTTATTGCCCCGGTCCTCTTCGATACACTGCCGCCCAGGGGACGTAAGCACTGGAAAAAGTTTTTTGATGTAAGACCTCGCCGTTTTTGGTTACCTTCCACTCAAATGAAGCTTTTAGTCCCGGTACCTTACTTTCATCCTTAACTACTTTCCCCGGCGACAATGTCGGATCATCAATCCACACATCCGGCGGTGCCGGTTGGGCATCCCATTGCCGGTAGTTACTGATTTCTACTTTTCTTCCGTCACTGGTACCATAAATTTCATAAATCAATTTTTTATTTTTTCCGTCATAAATACTCTGAATCAGAAGATGGTGGCCGGTGTCGTTGATAAATTTTAAATCCGGTGAAGGGATAAAAACTGTTGCATCAAAACCCGGTCGGTTGTCTTCCTCATAATAGGACACCCGATAAGCATGAGCGTGTCTTTCGGTAATATCCAGACCCGCGTCCAAAATAGCCCTAAAGAATGTAGTCGACACCTGACAAACCCCCCCACCGACGTCCAGCTCAGTTTTACCTTTCTTAATTACATATGCCTTTTTGTATCCGTTATCCAATGTTACCTCTCCCAAAGCTTTCAGAAAAGAAAATGTCTCGTCAGGCGCCACCAAAATCCGATTTATAATTGACGATCCTTTTTCCACGTTAAAGTTTCGGATAGTACTGCTGTGACGGAAGCTTGAAGTACCTCTGCCCAAAAGTTCTTTTATTCCGAGATCATTTACCGACTCGGTATTAATCTTTGGTGCTATTAGAATTAGGGGCAGTTCCACCACTATCTCTTTTTTTTCACTTTCTGTCCAGTTACTTATTTCCTGACAAAGTGTTTCTTTTAATTTGGCACTGTCAATTAAAAAACCATCCCTCGAGGCCTCGAACTCCACCACCTTCCCGTTTTCAAATTTAAATACTGCCTCTCTCGGTTCCCGTTTAATGCTGTTGTCAAAAGTTTCTACAAATCCGGAAATTTTATTCAAGTTGCACCCATCTCCAAACCCAATCCAGTTAATTATCTGCGCCTTTTCCACCTCACTTTTTTCTTCTTCCCAAGTCAGGACTATTTTTTTATTTATTAACTTAGAAGCTTTTTTAATTACCTCTAACTTTATATCCGCTTTGGGTAAAAACCCAATTATTTCTACTGGAATTTCCACCCGGTTATCAAGGTTATACCCGGTAATTATTTTCAAAATATTTTCTTTTAATATATTTATATCTACTCTTTTTCCCAGTTGTCCGTCTTTAACTTTCACTTCTCCTTTTTCGATCAGGAGTTCCGAGGGGATAAATGGTTTTTCAATCTGTGACGCTATCCTATCTATCTCTTTGTCAAATTTTGAATCATCTAATTTTATTTCCAACTTAAAATCACGCCCTTGAAAAAAGGCGCCTATATATTTTAATAACCCCTGATTTATTCTTCGATAAAGTAAATCTGATATCATTTTTTCTTTATCAATTTCGGCCGAAATTGATGATAATTCAACGCTAAATAGTCGGCCGTCTTCGGTCATCTTTTCGTTTAGTTTTATAGTTCCCATAAGCGGAAAGTCTCTATCCAACCTCCCAAGAATTTCTCTTTTGGACAATATTGAAAAGTCTTTTCCGAGAACCTTAATATCCCGTCCGCTTTTTCCAAAAGCCAAAGCTAGCGGTAGAAACAATATCGTTCCCAAAATTGAAACTGTAATAATCAGGCCTACCAATATTTTTCTTTTTCTCATCTTTCTCTATCCATCGCCAAGTTAGCCAACTCATCAGCTTCAAAATTTAACTCTCGACTAATTTCTATGAATATAATTTTAATTGACTTGGATAAATTTTTTGCAGTTAACCAGAGGTTTTTCAAATTTGTCGCCTTAACTTTATATTCACCTCTCATTTGTCTGACCAATAATTCCGAATCGGAATACAACTCAACCTCCGGGTCACTTTGGTTATTTATCCAAGTTAAAGCTGTAATCAAACCCAAATATTCCGCCTCATTGTTTGTTTTAACTCCCAAAAACTTACTTTCCTCATAAATTATTTTTTCTTTTTCATCTTTTACTACCACCCCGCATCCGGCTCTTCCCGGGTTTCCCCGAGCGCCCCCGTCAGTAAATACCTTAATTCTCATGACTCTAATATACTATAATTAAACAATGGATTATCAAAATATTTCTTCCCCGCTTCCCCCACGCCAAAGTCTTTCCGGCTCGTCCGTCGAAGCTCCGGCTGCGGCGGATACTTCACCATCCCCGCCATTAATTGGTTTTTCCTCATCTTCACCCTCCCCCCGTAAAAAATCCCTACCAGTTTTTGTTATTCCCCTAACCATTATTATATTGGTCGCCCTACTTCTATTTGTGGTCATAAAAGTTTTAATCCCAACCCTTTCCGGAAAACCGGGGAAAGTGGTTACTCTTAATTACTGGGGGCTTTGGGAAGACCGTTCACTTCTTGAGGGTGTTATCGCTGATTTTGAAGCCAAAAATCCTAATATTAAAATAAATTACAAAACCCAGCAAAAAAATGATTACCGTTCCCGTTTGTCTGGCCGTCTGACAAAAGATTCAACCGTCGACGAAGTTCCTGACATTTTCCGTCTCCACTCATCTTGGTTACCCATGTTTGTCGATTCTTTGGCTCCGGTTCCTGATACCACAGTTAAGTCCATTGGTCTTGACACTGATTATTATTCCGTCTACAAAAATGATCTGAAGATGAATAGCCGCTATCTGGCTCTTCCTTTAATGTATGACGGTCTCAGTCTTTTTTATAACAAGGATTTGATTGAAAAGTCCCAAGCTTCTCTTCCTAAGACCTGGTGGGATCTCCAAACCATTGGCAGCAATTTAACTATTTTTGATAACAACGGTCGGTTGAAAATTGCCGGTGTCGCTATGGGGTTGACTGATAACGTTGACCACTGGAGCGACATTGTCGGCATTATTCTCAAGCAAAATGGTGCCGACTTTACTAAAGATGATTCCAAAAACGATGAAAGCGTTAAAGGCGTTCTTTCCTACTACGCTGATTTTTCCACCAAGTACAAAACTTGGGATGAGTCCATGCCTCCTTCGACCCAGGCCTTCGCTGAGGGTAAACTCGCCTTTTACTTTGCCCCCTCCTGGAGGGTTTTCAATATTGAAGAGCTAAACCCCTCTCTCAATTTTGCCATTACCACCATCCCTCAACTGCCTATTCTTTCGTCCCCAAATGGTTCCGCCCCTAGCTCTGATGTCGAGATGACTAATATCCATTGGGCCTCCTATTGGGTGGAGGGAGTTAACAATAAAAGCAGTCACCAAAAAGAAGCCTGGAAGTTCCTGGAATATTTATCCAGCAAGGAAGTTCTGGAAAAGATGTTTACCGCCGCCTCCCAAACCCGTTCTTTTGGCGAGATCTATCCCCGTATAAGTATGGGCAACAACCTCTCGGGTAATCTTAAAATAAAACCATTTATTTCTGTTGCCAATAACGCCGAATCAGGACTTTTATCTTCCCGAACCTTTGACGCCGGTCTTAATACCGAACTTTCTAAATATTTTGCCGATGCTATTAATTCTATTGCCCAAAATGCCGATCCTTCCACTATCATGACCGACCTCCGATCAGGTATTAATCAGGTTATCCAAAAGTATAAGCTGAAATGATTCTGGTTAATTTTAAAATCTACTCTGAAACCTTCGGTGATGGCGCAATAAAACTTGCCAAAATTGTTAAAGATATTGGTGATAAATATAAAATAAGAACCATTGTAACTACTTCTGCCCTGGATGCTTTAAGGATTTCCCGGGAAACCGGAGTCGAGGTTTGGTTACAAAATGTCGACCAATATTCCGACGGTAAACACTCCGGTTTTATTTCCCCCAAACAAGCTCTTACCTTAGATATAAAAGGCAGTCTCTTAAATCACTCCGAACACTCTGTTCCCAAAGGTACGGTCCTTAAAATCATAAAAAACAACCCCCCCGGTTTTACTCTTTGTTGTTGTGTCAAATCGCCAAGTCAAGCCGAGAAGTGGGTAATTAAAGCCAAGCCTGACTATGTTTTGTTTGAACCACCTGAGTTAATAGCTAGTGAAAATGAATCAGTCGCCACTAAAAACCCCCAAAGTATCCAAAAACTGGCCACTTTATGTCAGGATCTTCCCCTAATTGTCGGTGCCGGTGTTAAAAACCGAGAGGATGTTGAAATTAGCCTAAAAATGGGGGCAAAAGCTGTTATGTTATCTAGTGCCTTTGTTTTAAGTGACGATCCTCGGGCTGTACTGTCGGGTATTGCCTCTGGTTTTAATGCTATAATTTAGGCTACTTATGGCGTCAATCGATAACCTGCTTGTTTCCCTTTTTGTTGACGAAGTCGTCGGCGGTTTTATTGTTACTGTTCCTCCGGGTCATGTCGGCTGTATTTACGATATCTTCCGCGGAGTTCTTAAAAATGTCTGGTATCCGGGAATGCACCTAAAACTTCCCATCATTCATCGGGTCAAACTCTTTAACGCTCAGTTAATTGAATACACTATCAGTAAAGATGTCACCCTTAAAGACAATAAAGAAATTATGGGCGATGAAGTTATTCATGCCGTTACTTCCGACAATAAATTTGTCGCTGTTGAAGCTACTGTTTTGATCAAACTTGATACTGAAAGATTGCCGGAAATCTGGCAAAATATTGGTGAAAACTTTGTTTCCAAGGTGGTTCGGCCTGTCACTAGAAGCCGGATTCGTAAGGTTATCACCAACCATTCCCTTAATATGTCTCTGTCTACCGATCGTAGCCACATTGAGGATGAAGTTAAACAGGAATTGCGCGACTCTCTCACCCAACATGGTCTCTTTGTGGATAATTTTTATCTTAGTTCTCTAACCCCGGTTGAGGCCGCCCCCTCCGAAGTACTCGAGGCCCTTCCCGAACCGGAATTACCCAAGACCCCCGAACAAATCGTCGGCAACCGTACCATCTCCGGTAACTTGCCCAAGTCACCTTCCACTACATAGTGTTAACACCCAGACCTTTGTTTTTTCCGGCAAGATTTTTATCATACTTTTTATTGTTGCACCGCTAGTCCAGACATCGTCAAAAATAATAATCTTTTTTGGAATTTTCCCGATTATTTTAAAAGCTCCTTCCACATTAGAACTTTTCTGTCCCCTTTGTCGTAACGCCTGACTTTTGGTATATTTTTTCCTTATCATCAAATCTTTATTTACCTCAATTTTTAATTTATCTCCAATAACTTTAGCCAATTCAGCCGACTGGTTAAACCCCCGCCAATTTTCCCGCCGCCAATGAAGGGGGACTGGTATCATCACATATTTTTCTTTTCTCCAAGTCGCCACCACATTCGGATAGTCTTTTTTCAGGGCGGCCACCATCCAGTTTCCGATTTCTTTGATTGCATCACCAACAAAATCAAATTTAATCATTCTAATAATCTCTCTTGTTATTCCATCATATTTAAACAATCCAATTCGCCCTTCCAATCTTTTATCGTCATAACTTACTCCCAGGCTCTTAATCTCTTTTTGGCACTTTGAGCACAAATAATTTCCGTTTACGTCACACCCCAGACACTTTTTGGGAAATACCCAATCAATTATTATTCCCATGATTTAAAATACCACTATGACTGCTCGTTTCCATCTTCAGAAATCCGCTCCGAACAACATCTTAATTTTTATGATTTCCGGCATCGTCTCTGTTTTAGTCACCCGTCTCTTTCTTCACTTGACTAACAATTTTCAACTTAGTTTTGGTTCGATGCACATCGCCCATGTTCTCTGGGGCGGTCTACTTATGTTTTTGGCTCTTATTTTAATTTTTCTTTTCCCCCCGTCATTTATTTTAAAGCACTGCGCTGTTATTGGCGGTTTAGGTTGGGGGGTATTTATCGATGAAATCGGCAAATACATCACCCGCGATAATAACTATTGGTATCAACCGGCTATTATTTATATCTATATTTCTTTTGTTCTGCTCTATTTGCTTTATCGTTTTCTCCAAACCCGTTTTCCACCCCGCCCTCCCAAATTTAACCTTCTTTTATCTTTAACCCACAAAGCTGCTCGCTTCAAACCTATTTTTGTCGCTCTCTTTTTCTATTCCCTTTATTATGCCATCGACAAATTAATTGATCTTTTCTCCATTTCAATTATTCATCCGGCTTTTCACATGGTGTATTTAAAAATAATTATCGATTTACTTTCCTCTCTATTAATAATTTTGGGGTGGTTTTTTTATCTCTCCCGCCGGCGCCTAGCTGGTCTTCGACTT
>PEWA01000065.1:13345-20523 GCA_002780135.1 Candidatus Shapirobacteria bacterium CG06_land_8_20_14_3_00_40_12 | reverse complement strand
TTTTGCCATTAATATGGCCAACCGAGAACTAGAGAAACAGGGTGTTCCAATAATTCCCGAGTTTCCCAAACTCACCTAGATAATGAAACGGGATTTTTATGAAGTTTTAGGGGTAAACAAAGGGGCTAATGCTGCTGATATTAAAGCGGCTTACCGAAAAAAAGCCCTCGAATGGCATCCGGATCGCAATAAATCTCCCGACGCCGAAGAAAAATTTAAAGAAATCAATGGCGCCTACGAAGTATTAAGCAATACTCAAAAAAAGCAGGCCTACGATCAATTCGGTCACGCCGCCTTCGACCCCTCCGCCGGCGGTGGTTTCAGTGGTCACACCCATAGTCAGCAAAACGGTCCCTTTAATTTTACCTGGCAAAGTTCCGGCGGCCAAAATCCTTTTGGCGGGCAGGATTTTGATTTTGGTGGATTTAGTAATCCCTTTGACATTTTTGAACAATTTTTCGGTGGAGGCGGTGCTACCTTTGGCGGTGGTAGGAGTCGTCGTCAAATTCCTACTTATAAAATCCAACTAACTTTTTTAGAAGCCGCCCATGGTTGTGAAAAAGAAGTTAGCCTCGATGGTACCCGGAAAAAAATTAAGGTCCCCTCCGGCGTTGACGACGGTCAACGAATCAAATTTTCCGATTTTATTTTATACATTGATGTCTTACCCGATAAAATTTTCAAACGTGAAGGTAATGACATTTATATTAATCAGGATATTTCCTATTCACAGGCGGTTTTAGGTGATGAGATTGAGGTGCCGTCTTTGGATAGACCTATCAAAATCCGTATCAAGGCCGGCACTCAACCGGGGACTTTAGTTCGTCTCCGGGGGCATGGGATCCGCGATGTTCAGGGTTACGGAGTGGGGGATCTCTATATCCGCCTCAATTTGGTTGTCCCATCCCGATTATCTTCTAGGCAAAAAGATCTGATTCGGGAATTAGAATAAACCCTTCTCCCCAATATTCCTCGGGGCATTTCCCCTTGAAAAGGGGAGAAATACTAAGAATAATTACCACATGAGATATATCGCTCCGCCTGAGGCCAGAACCCAAAGATTGAATCTAAAATACTTGGAAGAGTTGAGGGAATTATGTCGAAAAAATCGCCAAAAACCAACTGAAGCCGAATATAAAATATGAAAAATGATACTTAGTAACCATAAAATAAACGAAAAGTTTTTAAGACAAAAACCCATCGGCAAATATATTCTTGATTTCTATTGTTCAAAGTTATTGTTAGCTATTGAAATCGATGGTGATTCGCACGACAAAAAAGAATATCCCGATAAAAATAGAGATTGGTATTTAGATATTAGAAGTATAAAAACAATCAGATACACCAACGATCAGGTTTTAAATGACATTGACTACGTTTTCTCTGATTTATTGGCCAAGATAAAACAACGAGAGAAAGAGCCGGTATTTTCTCCCTTTTCAAGGGAGAATGCCGAAGCGAAGCTGAGGAAGAGGGTTTAGAGGGAAATGGGTTTATTGTGCTATAATATCCAAAGTTAAATTTGTGTCAATGGAATGGGGGACGTGACGTCCCCTTTTTTATTTCCATTCACGAGTTTAATCAATTTATTACTACTTATCTTCTAATCTATTTATCTAATTATCTAAACTATGGACGTCAAAAGATTACCCAAAACCGAGTTTGCCGCCGCCGTCGCCCAAATTGCCGGCGAGCGCAATATTGACGTTCAGGAAATTCTTGACGCTATTGAAGCCGGTCTGATTTCAGCTTACAAAAGAGATCAAAAAGAACATGGGGTTATTATTCCTGACGAGGCAGTTTTTGAGGTGGAAATATTGCCCGACACTGGGTCTTTTTCCATTTTTGAAATTGCAGAAACCGGTCGCAAAAACGTCACTCCACCTGGCTTTGGTCGGATCGCTGCCGTTACCGCCAAACAGGTAATTGATCAGGGGATTCACGAAGCCGAAAAAATCATGGTCATTGATGAATATAGCCGAAAATTAGGGTCTTTAGTTAATGGTTTTATTATCAAAAGTGACCCCTACCGTCTGACTGTCGGTATCGGCAAAACCGAAGGAATTTGCCCCAAGGACGAACAAATCAGAAACGAGAATATCCCCCTGGGTACCAAAAAACTGTTTCTGCTCAAAGCCATCCATGAAGATCCCGAAACCGGTCGTAAAGATATTATTCTTTCCCGTCGTGATCCGGAATTTATTAAGCAATTATTTATTCGGGAAGTACCGGAAGTCGGTAATCGTTCAGTCACTGTTGACAAAATAGCCCGTGAAGCCGGTCAAAGGGCTAAAGTGGCCGTCAGCAGCACCCAACCCGGAGTTGATCCGGTTGGTTCCTGCATTGGTCAAAAAGGCTCTCGAATCCAGGCGGTCCTCAATGAACTACCCATGGAGGAAAAAGTTGACGTAGTGGCTTTTGCCAAAAGTCAGTCTCAATTTATTTCAAATGCCATGTCTCCTGCTCAAAATGTCAAAGTAGTTTCAATAAAAGATGGTTTGGCCTTGGTTGAAGTCCCCGAGTCTGAATTGGCTTTGGCTATCGGTTCCGGTGGCGAAAATGTCCGTCTGGCCGGTCTTCTGGTTGAGTTGGAGATCAAGGTCCAAGCCGCCAAAATCTAAATTAATATTTCGTAGAGACGCACGATCGCGCGTCTCTACATAAATATTAAAAATAAAGTTATTTTTTAATTGTCTTTATTTAATAAGTAGACATTAGAAATTAGATATTTTTTATGTTTCGTCCACCCATAGTCACTATCATGGGTCATATTGACCATGGCAAAACTACTCTTCTTGACAAAATCAGAAGTGCCAGTGTCGCTGCTCGTGAAGCCGGCGGTATCACTCAGCATATTTCTGCTTATCAAACCGAAGTCAAACTAAAATCCGGTAAAACCGCCACCATCACTTTTTTAGACACTCCCGGTCATGCTGCCTTTTGTCAGATGCGGACTCGTGGTGCCCAGATTACCGATTTGGTAGTTTTAGTTGTCTCTGCCGTCGACGGGGTTATGGCCCAAACCAAGGAATGCATCAAGGAGATCAAAAGATCCGGTGTTCCGGTTATTGTGGCCATGACCAAAATGGATTTAGATGGTGCCGCCCCTGAAAAAATTAAAGGCCAACTGGTTGAACTGGAGATAGTGCCCGAAGATTATGGTGGCCAAACTTCCCTGATTCCTGTTTCTGCTAAAACCGGCAATGGTATCGATAAATTATTAGAGACAATTATATTAAATGCTGAAGTTATGGAACTTAAGGATGAATCGGCTTCTCCTTTGGAAGCAGTAGTCATCGAGTCTTTGCTTGATAAGAGCCGTGGTCCGGTAGCTACCCTGATAGTCAAAAAAGGCACTATTCATCTCGGTGATCAGATTTTTGCCGAGTCTATCAGCGGCAAGGTTAAGGCCATGTCCGTCTCTCCCGCCACTCCTTCCACTCCAGTAGAAATTCTTGGATTTGAATCGGTTCCTCCCGTTGGTGCCTGCGTTACCTCTATTCCCACCCCCACCCAGGAAAAAACCGTTGTCAGTCGATTAAACCAAACCCGAACTGATGGTACCCCCCGGTTGCCGATTGTGGTCAAAGCGGACGTTCAGGGGACTCTGGAAGCGCTTCTTAGTAGCCTTTCCGACGATGTTTTTTTAATTGCTTCCGGTGTTGGCACGGTTACTGACAATGATGTCTTTTTAGCCGCCTCATCCAAAGCCCAAATATTTGCCTACAATGTTTCCGTACCCCGGTTTATTCGCAATCTTGCCGATAATCAAAAAGTCCCCCTCTTCGAATCTAAGATCATCTATGAAATTATTGATGATATCCAGGCTCAAGTTCTGCGTCTCCTGGATCCCACCATTGAGGAAACTACCTTAGGTGAGGCTAAAATTATTGCTGAGTTTAAAATCGAGAAAGTCCATATCGCCGGAATTGAAGTTATTCAGGGCGAAATTGGCCCGGGTGATTCTATTCATCTTAGGCGCGACGATGCCATTATCAAGGACACCAAAGTTGAGGGTATCCGCCAAGCTAAAACTGTCGTTAACAAAGCCAAATCTGGCTCTCAGTACGGAATTACTTTCAAGCCCTATATTGACTTTAAGGTCGGTGATGCTATAATAGCCTATAAGAGTTAGTAAAAAGCAGGTTATATATGAAAAATTATAATACTACTGACATCAAAGCTTTAGTTGATAAAGCCAAGTCGGCTTTAATCGTTGTTCCCACCTTATCCGTTGACAGCGTTGGTGCTGCGCTGGCTCTGGCCCTGTCTCTCAAGAAATCCGGTCGTGAAGTTAAGGTCTATAGTCTTCAAAAACCCGACCAAAATTACAGCAAATTAAGTGGCCTGGAATTAATTACCGATACCTACTCTGCCGCTGATTTAACCGTCTCCCTAAACTATCCCCTCGATCAAATTGAGCAGGTTTCTTACAACGACGATGGTGGTCACCTTAATTTGGTTGTCAAAACCAAATCCGGTGCTGCCAAAGTTGAAAGTAACCAAATTATTGTCAATAATAGTTCCTCTTCGGCCGATGTCTGTTTCATGTTAGGTGATGAATCCCCTTTAGGGGACAAATCGACCATTGTTAACCAAGGCAATTGGGTATTAATTTCTCCGCTGGCCGTTAACAAAGCCTGGGCCAAGGCCACTCTGGTAGATCCCGATGCTCCTTTTTCCGAGATCTTTACTTTCTTACTGCCCATGCTGGGGTTAAATCTTGATATCGATTCCGGTAAAGATTTACTTATCGGTCTGCGGGTGGCTACCCAGTCCTTTAGTGTCAATGTTTCCCCCGAATCTTTTGAGGCCGGTGCCGCTTGTCTCCGGGCCACTCAGCCTCCTGAAACTCCAGCCGTTACTCCGAATCCGGCTCTAAACTCGTTTGATAATCAAAGACCTATCGAGAATATTGAAAAAGTCGGAGGTCTGGCTCCCGGCACCAACAAACCCAACCCCACCCCGATGGTTTAAACAATTATGAATCAAATTAACAGATTTGAAAAAGTTTTTCTTGCTGCAAGAGACACCGCTTATTCTCGGGTTGGTTCTAGATCAAATGTTGGCGAGGGTACAATTCGTTCCAAAGCCGGTCTTCCACCTCTACCTGATACATTGTTCGGTAGAACCCAAGATGAGATCGACTTTATCGCTGTTCAGTTGGGAAATGTTGTTGCCATTCCTTTATTACTGAGAGAAAACCCAATGTTGGGAGTAGAGTACACTATACGCTTATTAACCCACTAACCCATCTCCAAACCCAACCCCACCCCCGTGGTTTAAACAACAATGTCAAAATCAACTATAAACAAAGAAGCTGTTATAAGACAATTTCGTCAAGCGCTTGTAAGTGGTACCAATTCACGAGTTCCTGTAGATTGCCCCAATCCAAATCTTGTCGAATTAAGAGATATTAAGCTTGACCTCAACGATCCAACCTTTATTGCTATTTGTCCTGGTGTTCGCACCACGCCGGCCACCACTGCAGGACGGCGTTACGATCAACCCGCGATTTGTAATCAACAATGCGTCTTCCACGGAAACGATTATTATCCACAAACTTTTTCAGGTCAAAGTGATGGTAGCCTTGTCCATCAAGAATAATAACGCCAAACGTTAGGAAATTTTTAACCAAGTTAAGTTGCGGACTCTTGACACTTTATAGGTAACATGTTACCTTATTAGTATGCTATTAACTCGCCGAACCAATGTTTTGTTTACTGAAGATGATTATTTAACTCTTCGCTATCTAGCCCGGCAAAATCAAAAAACTATCGGAGAACTTATTCGGTTGGCCGTTACCAAAACCTATACTACCAAAGGTAGAATCAATAAGAAGGTAAATCAAGACTTAAAATCATCCCTTAAAAGTGGGTGGAAGTTATTGATAAATCCCCAAAAGCCTCTAAATTACAAAGAATTAGTCGAACATGGGCGCAAATATTAAAAATTATATCATTGACGCCTCAGCTGTTTTAGCCGTTCTTCTATCTGACGAAGCCACTTCCAAAGAATCCCAAAAACTTCTTCAAATTATTGTTACCCCCGAAAACAACTTTTATGCCCCCAAATTACTTGAATTTGAGGTCTGTAACGGTTTGAAGTCTGCTTTTCTAAGTAAACGAATTACCCAAGAGTCTTTGGAAAAAATATTAGACAATTTTAATAGGATTCCAATTATTTTATTTGATATCGATAGAAATAAGGTAGTCAAATTGGCAATAAATAAAAATATTTCATTTTATGACGCCAGTTATCTTTATTTAGCCAGAACAAAAAGTTATCAACTACTTACTTTAGACAAAAGAATTAAGAAACTGCTATAATACCTTCGCACTATCATTGGTATTTCCGTAGCCATTCGGAAATTTTTTATTAAAAACCAATCCTAGCGCTATAAATCTATGGCATTAACTACCGAAGAAAAAACTGAAATTGTTACCAAATTTGCCCAAGCCAAAGGCGATACTGGTTCTCCCGAGATTCAGGTGGCGATTTTAAGCAAAGAAATCGACAAACTTCAGGGACATCTTGGCGACAACAAGCATGACTCTCCCGCCAAAAGGGGACTTTTATCCAAAATCGCCAAACGCCGCCGTCTTCTTCGCTATCTTTCACTTCACAATGACGACCGCTATGGTAAATTACTCAAAGCCTTGGGTCTCAAAAAATAATCATGGACAATTTTTCCTTCGATCTTAAACTGTCAGCTGACAAAATTATTAAATTAGAAAGCGGTAAATTAGCCCCTCAAGCCAATGGTGCCGTTTTGGCTACCTACGGCAAAACCGTTGTTTTGGCTACTGTTGTTTTAGGGGTAGTCGACAAAACCAAGGATTATTTTCCTCTTTCAGTGGAATTCAATGACAAACTCTATGCGGGTGGATTTATCAAAGGCGGCAAATGGATCAAACGCGAAGGTGGTCCTTCCGACACCGCCATTCTTTTCGGCCGGATTATTGACCGTTCCATTCGTCCTCTTTTTCCCACTGGTTTCAAACGGGAAGTTCAGGTTATGGCTACGGTTTTAAGTAACGATAAAAGCAATGACGTAGTTATTCCTGCTTTCATTGCCGTCTCCGCTGCCCTCATGCTTTCCGATATTCCTTTCAACGGTCCGGTTTCTGCCATTAGACTGGGTGAAAAAGATGGATCCCTCTTCCTCTTTCCCACCA
>PEWA01000065.1:13155-13320 GCA_002780135.1 Candidatus Shapirobacteria bacterium CG06_land_8_20_14_3_00_40_12 | reverse complement strand
TGATCTCTTAGTTTGTCAAGACCCGGAGGGTATTAACATGATCGAGGCCGAGGCCAAGATTGTTGACAATGACACTCTGCTTAAAGCCATCGAATTAGGTATTAAAACCGGCAAAGAAATTAATGCTCAGTTGATTGATTTTGCCAAAAAACACGGTAAAACCAA
>PEWA01000065.1:12864-13006 GCA_002780135.1 Candidatus Shapirobacteria bacterium CG06_land_8_20_14_3_00_40_12 | reverse complement strand
ATTATCAAACTCAATTAGAGTCAGGTGAAATCGAAACTGGAGTTTTAATTGAAGCCGTTGATATTTTAGTTCGTCAGTCTCTTCGTGAAAAAACACTCCAAGGTATTCGTTATGACCATCGGAAAATTGACGAATTACGCCC
>PEWA01000065.1:5909-12852 GCA_002780135.1 Candidatus Shapirobacteria bacterium CG06_land_8_20_14_3_00_40_12 | reverse complement strand
AGTTGACGTTCTTCCCTGCACCCACGGTTCAGCTCTTTTTGAAAGAGGTCTAACCCAAGCTCTTACCATTACCACCCTGGGCTCTCTGGCTGAACAGCAAACTCTTCAAAACAGTAATGGCGAAACCAGCAAACGCTACATTCATTATTATTCCGCCGCTCCCTTTTCCACCGGTCAAACCGGTCGTACTGGTCGTCCCGGCCGCCGCGAAATTGGTCATGGCGCTCTGGCCGAAAAAGCTCTCCTGCCAGTTATTCCCTCAATTGAGGAGTTTCCCTACACTATTGCCCTAACTTCAGAAGTTTTGTCTCAAAACGGTTCTTCCTCTATGGCCTCCACTTGTGGCTCCACCATGAGTCTGATGGCTGCCGGCGTTCCTATCAAGGATTTAGTTGCCGGAATTTCGGTAGGCATGATTTCCGACGATAAAAAATACGTTTTATTAACTGATATCGCCGGTATTGAAGATCACTGTGGTGATATGGACTTCAAAATCACCGGCACTCGCACTGGCATCACCGCCATCCAATTGGATATCAAGCGTCTGGGTTTGTCCTTTAATATGATTCGCGATACCTTTGCCGCTTCCACCACTGCCCGTCTCCAAATATTGGACAAAATGACTTTGGTTTTAGCCGCTCCCCGAAAGGAACTCTCCGTCTATGCTCCTAAAATCAAATTAATCACTCTACCCGAGGATAAAATTGGTGAAGTAATAGGTAGTGGTGGCAAAACCATCAAAGCCCTGATGGAAAAGTTTGCTGTCCAAATTGATATCGATGACGATGGCCGCGCCTCAATTTGTTCTCAGGATATTACCAAAATCGATGCCTGTGTCTTTCAAATTGAATCCATGATTCGGGATATTAATATCGGCGAAGAATTTGACGGTGTCGTTACCCGGGTTGAAGCTTTCGGTGCTTTTGTCGAATTTTTACCCGGCCGCGAGGCCCTCTTACATGTTTCCGAAATGACCGGTGGTTTTCTTTCCGATCCCTCTACGGTTATTAAATTGGGAGATAAAATTCACGTCCGGGTTTCTGGTTTCAATGACAATCATCAAATTAAATTAGCCGCTCCCGAATTCAAAGCGGCTCATCCCGGTTCTCCCGATGCTTTCCCCGGCCGTCCCCGTCCCGACTTTGACCGTAGTCGTCAGGCCTTCCGCAACTTTAGCCTTCCTTCCCGTCCTCGAAGATAACCAAAATCGTATATACTGATATCAATGCCGGAAAACGAAACTTTAACCATCAAAGCTGCTATAGATAAACTAATTGCCAAAAGTAAATCAGTGGCTCTGCCTCCGGAGTTAACCAGCCGCCTTGACGAACTTTTTTCCCAATTAGAGATTAATTCTCACTCGGAAGAAACTTTTTGGACCTTCTACCAAAGCACCGCCAAATACATTGACTGGGTTGTTAGTCTCCCCTGGAACACTCAAAGCGATGACATTCTCGACACCCGCCATACTCAGGAGAAACTTGACGAAAATCATTACGGTTTGCAGGATGTTAAACAGAGAATTATTGAATATGTTTCGGTTTTATCCCTCCAAAAAACCCGCCACCCCGACATTCCTTTCCGGGCTCCGATTTTTCTCTTCGTTGGTCTGGTAGGGACAGGTAAAACCACCATGGCCCGCTCCATTGCCGATTGTCTAAATCGTCAACTCATCCGTATTCCTTTTGGCGGTCTTGGTGATCCTCTTTATCTTCGAGGACAAAGTCGCCTCCACTCCGAAGCCGAACCCGGGGCTCTAATTCGGGGGTTGGCAACTTGTGGTACCCGCAATCCGGTAATTCTTCTGGACGAAATCGATCGGGTAGCCGACGATGCTCTCAACACTATCATGGGGGTACTAGTTGAGCTTCTTGACCCTGAACAAAACGCCCGTTTTACCGACCATTATCTTGATTTCCCCTTTGACCTATCCCAGGCCTTTTTTGTGGCCACCTGTAATAATACTTCCCGAATTGCCGCTGCTGTTTTAGACCGTTTGGAAATTATTCAGATGCCTTCTTACACCGACGAGGAAAAACTCAATATTGGCAAAAGTTATCTATTACCCCGGGCTATCACCGAGGCCGGTCTTAATCAGGGTGAGTTGACTATCACTGAATCCGTCTGGCCCAATATTATTCGCCCTTTGGGTTTTGACGCCGGTGTCCGGACATTAAAGCGGAATATTGAAGGCCTTTGCCGTAAAACTGCTGCCCTAATTCTCTCCGGCCAAAAACAAATTATCATCGATGAGTCCAATGTTAAAAAATATTTACCTCAATGGTAAAAAGTCTAGATATTATTATTAATCCAAAATGAAAAACAAGATCTTTCTCTTCCCGCTCTCTTTGGCTGTTATCTTTTTTGCTTCAATGATTATCATCTTTTCCCCCCTTGGATCAAAAAAAATTATTAACGTTCCAGCCCTTTGTCGCCAAGATAGCGATTGTGATGTCAACTTTTGTACTTGTCAAGCCATTCTAAGGGCAAACATGGATCCGGAAGGCCGTATCTGTACCCGTTATTGTCCGGGTGTCGCCGTATGTATAAATTCAAAATGTATTCTGAAATAAATGTTCTCTTCTAATTCCCAAAAACTAAAACTAAACAGTAAGACGGCGGTGTTTATTGACTACGCCAACGTCTATGGTTGGCGCGACAAACTTGCCAATCCGGTCGACCCCACCAAACTTTTCCGATATTTAAAAAGTTATTCCAAAATAAAATTAATTAATCTATATTACGGTTCCGATACCAATCCTCAATCCAAAGAATTTCTAAAAAAAATTGTAAAAATAGGTTATAACTTAACTACTAAGGCGGTTAAATATATTATTATTGGTAAGATTGACGGCCAAATAATAAAAAAACGAAAGTGTGATTTCGCCTCCCTGTATACTTATCTCATCTCTCACCACAAACAGGTGGTTGTTGTTTACACCAAAGGTCACATCGGTCGGGAAATTTGGGATATTAAAAAAGGTTTATTTAAAATTCAAATAGACCAACTACTCATATAAAAAATCGTTCCCCCAATTGCTCGAGGGGCGCGATTAGGAAAATTATAACATGGAAACCTCTAATTCTCAAAAATTAAAATACGTTTCCGACTTAGTGGCTAAATGCCAAAAATGTCCGCTTTATAAAACCGCCACCCATTCGGTTCCCGGGTCGGGAAATTCAGAAACAAAAATTGTATTTGTTGGTGAAGCCCCCGGTTTTTTTGAAGATAGAGAGGGTTTACCCTTTGTCGGTAATTCCGGCAAACTTCTCGATAAACTTTTAGCAAAAATCAACACCAATCGTGGTGATGTATTTATTTGCAACATTCTAAAACATCGCCCTCCGGAGAATCGTGATCCGCTTCCAGACGAAATCAAAGTTTGTACTCCTTACCTCAAAGCCCAGTTGGAAATTATTAAACCAAATATCATTGTCACCCTTGGCCGTTTCGCTCTAAATTATTTTTTGCCGAATGATTCTATTGGCCGGATTCACGGCCAAATTAAAAATTTATCCTGGCAGGGTCTTGACATTACTCTCATTCCCCTCTATCATCCCTCAGCTGGATTACGAAACGGTACCATGTTACGTGAGCTGGAATCTGACTTTCTTAAAATTGACTCATTTCTTCACCCACAACCTTTAATCGTTAATAGTGATCCTAATTTATTAAATTTATGACTACTGATAACAAATTTCGTCCTCAACAGTATTTCGGCGCTACTCGCCCCATTAAAAATTTAGGATCTTCCCGTGATTTTGTCCGGATTGCTTCCCTCGGTGGTTTTGGTGATGTCACCCAAAACCTCTTCGTTTACGAATATTTTCCCAGCGGTAACGAAGCCCAAAGCCAAATTATTATTGTTGATTGTGGGGTCGGCTTTCCTGAAGACGATGCCTTCGGAGTGGACCTGCAAATCCCTGATACTAAATACCTCGAAGACAGAAAAAACCGAATTTTAGGAATTTTTATTACCCACGGTCACGAAGACCATATTGGTGCCATTCGCTTTATTTTACCGATTTTGGGTAAAAGTATTCCCATTTTTGCTCCCAAAATCGCTGCCGCCCTCATTGAATCACGGTTACAGGAAAGTCAAATCCGGGCCAACCTCAAGGTTTACCAAAACGGCGACTTGTTCAATGTTGGCTCTTTTACCGTTGATCCCATTCGGGTCAACCACTCCATTCCTGATACTTTTCATTTTGCCATTACCACTCCTATTGGTATTTTTTATCACGGTTCTGATTTCAAATTCGATGTTTTTCCTCTCGATGGCAAGCCCTCTGATTTGGCCCACATTGCTCGGGTTGGTGAAAAGAAAGTCGTCGCTCTACTTTCGGACTGTTTGGGAGCCGACCACGAGGGTTTCTCACCTTCCGAATCTTCAATTGCCGAAAAATTTGAGCACGATATTAAAACTGCCAAAGGTCGGGTTTTTGTCACCTCGATTAGTAGTAACATTGTCCGCTGGGGACAGGCTATTGACTATGCCAAACGGGCCGGCCGCAAAGTTGTTGTTGTCGGCTTTTCCGTCACTAAAGCTATTGAAATTGCCCAAACCCTCGGTTATGTCAATCTTACCGACGCCGACGTTATTCCGGTTGAACGAATCAAAAACTTTGCCGACTCCAAACTTATCTTTTTAGTGGCTGGTTTTGCCGGCCAACCCAATTCCGCTCTTTCCAAAATGGTTATGGGTAAACACAAGGTTAAAATCAGTTCCGGCGACAAAGTTATTTTTTCCTCTCCCGACTACATTCCCGGTACCTCTACTCAAATTTATGATCTCATTGACACTCTGTCTAAAATGGGGGCCGAAGTTATTTATGGTGAAGAACAGGAGATTCATGTTTCCGGTCATGGCTATCAAAAAGAACACGCTATTTTAATTGATTTGGTACGTCCTAAATTTTTACTTCCCATCGGCGGTAATTTCCGTCATATCAAAAGTTACCAAACCATGGCCAAAAACATGGGTTACCGTGATGACCAGTTTATCTTTCCCGATGTTGATTCGGCCGTTACCTTTACCTCTGATGGTAAAGCTGATATTAAATATCATATCCCGCTTCACAAAGTTCTCATCGATGGTTTAGGGATTGGTGATGTCGGCACCACTGTTTTACGCGACCGCAAAACCTTAGCCGAAGATGGCATGTTTTCCTTTGTCATCCTTCTTAACAAAGACAGTGGCAAGATGTTTAAGGAACCGGTAATTCTTTCCCGGGGGTTTGTTTTTATGAAAGAAAACACCGATCTTATCGAGTATCTCAAAAAAGAAATTGTAAAAAAATTTGCCGAAGTCACCAGCTCTCCGGCCAATTTTGACTATATCCGCGAAGAGCTCCAAGCCTTTCTTGAGGGTATTATTCTTCAAAAAACCGGTAGGGAGCCCATGGTCCTACCCCTGATTATTGAGGTATAATCGGTCATGAAAGTTCTATCCATTTGTGGCTCGCCTCGTCGGGGCAATTCCGAAACCATTCTTTTAGAAATGCAGAAAATGTTTCGAGAGAAGGGGATTGAAAACGAAATAGTATTACTTCGGGAGAAAAATATTGAACGCTGTCACGGCTGTGTTGAATTCTGTAACCATAACCCCGGCTGTCGTCTCCAGGACGATATGAAGGGAATTATTGACCAGATGGTCAAAGCCGACGCCTTTGTTTTTATCTGCCCTAATTATTTTCAAATGCCTCCCGGTCTTTTTAAAGATTTTATTGATAGAAGCAATATTATTTTTAATTGTAATTTAGATCCGAATATTAAGAATAAAAAATCGGTCGTTATCTGTGTTGGTGCCGATAAGCCTCATGAAACCGATGTTTGTACCAACAACATCGCCAATCTCTATTGCCGCTATGTCAGCACTGTTGTCGCTACCAAATCTTTCCAAACCAAAAGTGAGTTGAAAGGGAATCTCAACGACGTCTTCGAAAACAGCCTTAACCCAGACATAAAAAAAGATATTAGAAATTTGGTTGATTTATTAATCGGCTAGAAAGTGACAGACAAGTTAAAATGCATTTTCATTCATGGTAATGGAGGCGGTAGTGTATTTGACCATTGGTTTCCCTGGCTAAAAAATGAATTAGAAAAATTGGATTTATCGGTTATCTCGCGTGATTTTCCTGATCGTGAGTTAGCTCGCCAAGACATCTGGCTCCCGTTTTTGAAAAACGAATTAAAAGCTGATACTTCAACCATAATTATTGGCCATTCTTCCGGTGCTCTTGCCGCGATGCGTTACGCGGAGAAATACTCAATTTATGCTTCAGTTTTAGTTGGCGCCCCTTATACCAATTTTGGCGATGAAAACGAAAGGCTAAGTGGTTATTACGATCGACCCTGGAATTGGTCAAGAATCAAGGCAAATCAAAAGTGGATTCTTCAATTTCACTCCCCTGATGATCCTTATATCCCCATCGAAGAAGCCCGCTTCATCCACCAACAACTGGATTCCGAATACTACGAACTTCCCAATCGTCAACATTTTGGTGGGGAAGGGGATCAAGACCAAAAAACATTTCCTGAGTTGCTCGAAGCGCTCAAGAAAAAGATTGGAACGTAGTTTTTTCACCATTGGGGTATAATAAGTTATGGACAACAATATACTTCAAAAAGAATTGGAATATTACGAAAAAAATAAGCAAAGTTTTTTAAAAAATTATCAAAATCAATTTTTGTTAATTAAGGGAGAAGAATTGTTTGGTTCATTCACAAACGAAGTAGATGCCTATAAAACAGGTGTTGAAAAGTTTGGCAATGAAGCTTTCTTAATTAAACAGGTTGTCAAGAAAGAGACGATTCAAACGAATTATTCCCTATATTCAGGTCTAATTCATGCCAGTCTATAATCACAGATTTATTAGTAATGAAAACTCTGAACCAAATCCGCTTGGGATGCGTGTTGCTGGCCCGACAATAAATATCGAA
>PEWA01000065.1:0-5809 GCA_002780135.1 Candidatus Shapirobacteria bacterium CG06_land_8_20_14_3_00_40_12 | reverse complement strand
ATATACCATCGGTTATTAGTGATAAGACACTCTCAAACCAAAAAACCAGCCACCAAACATTGACAGAGTTTGGCAAGGTATGCCATAATACTCCATGGCCACTGTCAATATTTCCATTACCGCCCAACAAAATAAAATCATTGATCGCTTTATCAAGCTTTATGATTTTGAAAATAGAAGCGAATTTTTTCGTACCCTAATTCGCTTTATTACCCTTCGGCCTGAATTGGTGTCTCAGAGTACCACCTCTCCTTTTATTGAACCGGCCGATTTAAGTACCAGTTCGGTGATTAAAAGTTTTGCTAAAACCAAAAAATACAATCCCCGGTTTTTAAAAGATTTAGAGACTGGTTTAAAAGAAAGCAAGACCTTTAATTGATGAACAGTTTGTCCCTGACTCCCCGCCAAAACAAGTACCTAAAAAACAACTTAACTTTCTTTTAAAAAATCCATACCATCCCGGTCTAAATCTCGAACTACTCGAACCCAAGACAAAAGGTCTTTATCGTTTCCGTCTTGATCGCCAATATCGGGTTATTTTTGTCTTCGTCAAGGGCAATATTGAAGTTATCACCATCACCAATCATTATCGACAAGTATTAAGGATTAAATTAAACCGGCCGCCAACCGATGGTTTTGCCCTTGATTATTGAGGTATAAGATTGTTTTTATATTGTGTAGAGACGTTGCATGCAACGTCTCTACCACAAAAATATATGTTCCTACCAAGAACATTACTTCGTCGAAAAAAATGTAAAATATTTATATGTCTATTGACGATCCTTCTATCTTTGCCGATAAATTTTCTATCGATTCACCCCGTTTGAAAAATTGGGATTATTCCACTCCGGGGATCTATTTCATTACCATTTGTACTCTAAACCATAATAATTTCTTCGGAAAAATAATTGAAAATACAATGGTGTACTCGTCCTGTGGTCAACTCGCCCGACAATGTTTAGCTGATATTCCCAAACATTTTTCAAATATAAAATTATTGGATTATGTTATTATGCCCAACCATACTCATATACTTTTGGAATTAACAGATCTTCGACCAAATTCCGTAGAGACGCACCGGTTGAATAGTTGTAGAGACGTTGCATGCAACGTCTCTACCAGCACCCCCCTCGTCTCTATCAATAAACATAAAAATGCTTTACCTAAAATCTGTAATAAATATAATCAACAATTTTTCTTCCAGATTTCTCCAAGACCAAATTCAATTCCAACGATAATTCGATCATACAAATCCGCCGTTACTCGACTAATCAATCCAAAAACCATGTTTTTTACCTGGCAACCACGATTTCATGATGAAATAGTCAAAGACGAAAAACAATTGATTGTCATCAAACAATATATTCAAAACAATGCAATTAATTGGGAAAAAGATAAATTCTATCGATAGTATTGCTTTCTATTCCAAAATCAACTATACGGTTTGGTAGTTAGATATTATTCATTCGTTTCAATCTTCTGCAGCATCGATAGCAAAAGCGCAAACTGTGGAAGCTGTTAAAGCATCGGGGATGCTCCAAAAAGTCGAAACGGCTCAAGATCGATTAAAAGTAGCTAAAGGCGCTGATTATCCCGGAAAAGGTGCAGACCTTGCTGCCATCGAAAGTGCTTTCGGAAAATATTCGAGATAAGTGACGTTTTGTAGAGACGTACGATCGTGCGTCTCTACGTTGTTTTTAATGTTATAATCACAGAAAGCAATGAAGCGGTTTCCCGCCGTGGAGCTTCCCGAAGGAAATGTCGGGACGGAACTCTCTGTTAAGAAGAAAATAAGAAGCAAGTAAGGTGGTACCATCCCGATTTATTCGGAATCCTTCAAATATTATTATTTTAATATTTCAATGGCCACCTACGATGATTTTGCCAAGCTTGATATCCGCGTTGGTAAGATTCTTTCTGTTGATGATTTTCCTGAAGCCAAAAAACCCGCCTACAAATTAACTATCGATTTTGGCGCCGAAATTGGTATCAGAAAATCCAGTGTTCAAATCGTTAAATATTATAAAAAAGAAGAACTAGTCGGTAAATTGGTTTTGGGAGTAGTTAACTTTCCTCCTCGTCAAATCGGTCCATTTTTATCGGAAGTTTTAACTCTTGGAGTGCCTGATGACAACCACGATTGCATTCTGGCAGTTCCAGATAAAAATTTAGCCACCATTGGAGGTAAACTATTCTAATGGCTAAATCGCAACTTAAAGACTTTAATGCTGATCTCTCCGAGTGGTTTAACGACGTGGTGCTCAAAGCCGAGTTGGCCGATTATGCTCCGGTTAAGGGTTGCATGATTATTCGTCCTTACGGCTACGCTCTCTGGGAAGGCATCCAATCTTTTCTGGACAAACTGATCAAGGAAAAAGGTGTCAAAAATGCCTATTTTCCCCTCTTTATCCCCATACATTATCTTCAAAAAGAAAAGGAGCATATCAAGGGTTTTTCACCTCAATTGGCCATTGTTACCATCGGTGGGGGAGAGGAATTAACCGAAAAATTAGCTGTCCGCCCCACTTCCGAAACCATTATGTATGGCATGTACAAAAAATGGACCAGCTCCTGGCGCGAACTTCCGATTCTTATCAACCAATGGTGTAATGTCGTTCGTTGGGAAAAACGGACCTATCTCTTTTTACGAACTTCCGAATTTCTTTGGCAGGAAGGTCACTGTGCTCATCTGACTTCGAAGGAAAATATGGATATGGTTCTCTGGGCTCTGGATGCTTACGAAAAAACTTATAACGATCTTTTAGCTATGTATGGCATCAAGGGTGTCAAAAGTGATGCTGAAAAATTTGCCGGAGCGGGCAGTACTTTTTCTTTGGAATGTTTGATGCCAAACGGCAAGGCTCTCCAATCAGCCACCTCTCATGACCTTAGTCAAAATTTTTCCAAATCCTTTGATTGGACGGTTCAGGACAAAAATAAAGCCAAGGTCTATCCCTATCAAAACTCCTGGGGATTATCTACCCGATCCATTGGTGGACTCATCATGGCTCATGGTGATGAAAACGGTCTCAAACTTCCGCCCCTTATTGCTCCGATTCAGGTCGTCATAGTTCCGATTCCGGGACACGCCACGGCCTTAAAATTGGCCCAAACCTTAAATATTAATTTAAAGAAAAAATTCCGGGTTAATCTTGATACCACCGACGGTGAAACCGCTGGTTTTAAATTTAATAAATGGGAGCTTAAGGGTGTTCCTCTCCGTCTGGAAATCGGTGACAAAGATGTGTCGGAAAACCGGGTCACTCTTTGCCGGCGTGATACCGGTGAAAAAATTACCCTGCCACTCTTAGATCTTGATAAAAAAATAAAAGAATTATTAAATACCATTCAAAAATCATTATTCGCCCAACATAAAAAATTCACCGATGACCACACCTTTACTGTTGATTCTTACGATGAGTTTAAAAAAATTATGGCTACTACTCGGGGATTTATAAAAGCTTTTTGGTGTGAAAATCCTGATTGCGAAAACGAAATTAAGAAAGATACCAAAGCCACTACTCGTTGTCTGCCCCTAGGTTCGAAAGAAGAAGAGGGTAAGTGTATCCACTGTGGCGGGGTTTCCCACCACCGCTGGCTCTTTGCCCTATCATACTAATAATACTTGCTACTTAATGAATTATAGGTAATACTGTTTCTATGCCCCGAGGTCGAAGAAAAAACCGAATATTACCGTCTCTTAGACTCAAGCCCGATACCGTCAAATCAATATTTTTTATCTTCTTTTTAATATTATCCCTAATTTCGGTCTTTTCTTTTCTGGAGCAGGGGACTTTTGCCACTCAATACAACCAAATTCTTAGTCGTCTTTTTGGTTTGGCTTCAGTTTTAGTTCCCTTTCTTTTTTTGTTAATCTCTTTTCTTTTCGCCAAAATCAGAAGCCCTCTTCGGGAGGCTAACGTTTTTTTTGGTTTTTTAATCATGTTTATTACCGGAATAAGCCTTTTTAAACAAGGTGTTGTTGGCCTTTTTTTGTGGGAACAAATGCTTTCTCTTTTTTCCTCTGAAGTCGTTACTTCTATCACTTTTTTCTTTGCTTTTATAGTTGGTTTTGTCGTTCTTTTTGATACCAATATTGCTCAACTTCTCAAAACACTGTCCCGCTCCCTTCTCTTTATCAAAAAAATCACTTTTGGTTTATCGCCAAAGCATGGCAAAAAGATCAAAAGTACTCGGGAAGATGCCGTCTATTCTCCGGTTAATACCGACATTCCCCCCCGGGAAAAATCCATTAAGGATGATTATGTCATCGGTGTGCCTCCGGTTATCAAAACTGCTACAAATCCTATTTTTTCCGGTCCGCTTCTGAGTTCTTCCAGTCATCAGGCTTGGGCTTATCCGCCTCTGTCTATTTTTGATGATACCCCGGGAACCAAAGCTGATCGGGGAGATGTCCGCAAAAACGCCGGCATTATTGAACAAACTCTTGATTCATTCGGAATCACTGCCCGAGTAGCCGATGTCAACAACAGCCCCTCCGTCACCCAATATGCTCTGGAGGTGGCTCTTGGTACTAAATTGGCCAAAATAGTGTCGCTCAGCAACGACTTGGCTATGGCCTTGGCTGCCCCCGGCGGCCAAATTCGAGTCGAAGCCCCCATTCCCGGCCGCTCCTTAGTCGGTATTGAGGTTCCCAACCGTTCTTTGGAAATTGTTCCTATTCGGGCCGTTCTCGAATCCGAAGCCATGAAAAATGCCAGAAGCAAAATCACTGTTCCTCTCGGTTTCGACGTTGCTGGTTTACCCAAAGTGGCTGATATCGGCAAAATGCCCCATGTTCTTATTGCCGGCCAAACCGGTTCCGGCAAATCAGTCTGTATCAACTCTTGGATCTCCACCCTTCTTTTTCGGGCTTCTCCTGATGAAGTCCGTCTGATTATGGTCGATCCCAAGCGGGTTGAGTTAACTCCCTACAATGGTATTCCTCACTTGTTAACCCCGGTCATTGTCGAACCGGAAAAAGTAGTCTCTGCCTTAAAATGGGCCGTTACTGAAATGGAACACCGCTATAAAAGATTCAATGAAGTTGGCGCTAAAAACATCGAAGGTTATAACAACACCTCCGGCTTTCAGTCACTTCCTTATATTCTAATTCTTATCGATGAGTTAGCCGACATTATGCTTTTTTCACCGGCCGAAGTCGAAGATAATATTTGCCGTATTGCCCAAATGGCTCGGGCAGTGGGCATTCACCTGATTTTAGCCACCCAGCGCCCTTCCGTAAATATTATTACCGGCCTAATCAAAGCCAATATTCCCGCCCGCTTGGCTTTTGCTGTGGCTTCAATGATGGATTCCCGGGTCATTCTTGATTCTCCCGGAGCTGAAAAACTTTTAGGTCGGGGTGACATGCTTTATATTCCGCCAGATCTCGCCAAACCTATCCGGATTCAGGGCTGTTTTGTTTCCGACAAAGAAATTACTCGGTTAGTTGATTTTCTTAAAGCTCAAAAAGTCGGCGATTACAATGATGAAATTGTCAAGCAACCGGTTAAAAGTCCCAATACTCTTTCACCTAATGTTAATGTGGTTGACGGTCAGGATCACGATGCCCTTTTTAATCAAGCTGTCGAGTTGATTCGGAACACCGGCAAAGCTTCTGCCTCTTTCATACAGCGCCATCTTAAAGTCGGCTATGCCCGGGCAGCCCGAATTCTTGACGAAATGCAGGCAGCTGGTCTAGTTGGTCCGGTCAATGGTGCCAAAGCTAGAGATATTCTTATTCCCCACGCCACCTCCAGCAGTGACGAAGAATAATCTTTATGAAGAAAGCTGCCGATATTTTAGA
>PEWA01000022.1 GCA_002780135.1 Candidatus Shapirobacteria bacterium CG06_land_8_20_14_3_00_40_12 | reverse complement strand
TTATCCTCTTCCCAACTCTCCTACTTTGCCAGACTCAATTCCGGTACCACTCAAGTCGGTGACTCGATTCTTAAAGTTGTTGCCTCCGGCAATCCCAGTAATACCACTAATAATCTCTTTGTCGGTGACACTATCGCCATCGGCACTATCGGCACTAGTGGTCCCCTAACTCTTTACTATGTTAAAGACATAAATAGTACTGCCGCTTTTACCATTAATGCCGGCATCGGTCAGAGTAATGCTTTCGTTAATGCTGCTATTATTGCCACCCGGTCCGCCATCCACACCATCTCTTTCACTCCTCAATCCAATTCTACCGGCGGTTATTGGGAATTCTTAATCAAAGCTACCAGCCGTACCGGTGAACAACACAACGATGGTATTCCTGACCAACAAGGTTTTGATTTAGGAGCTACCACCCCCAGTTCCGGTGCCAATGGTCTGGGTACCCGACTAAAAATAACCGATGTTACCTGTCCTAACTGGGGCACTGGTGCTACCACTGCCTACAGCGTCGGTACCACCGTCGTCCTCAACATTGGGTATACCGGTTCTTCGACCCCAACTTCTTTCCACATCGTTTCCTGTTATCTTGGCGTTGGTGGTACCAACCAAGTTGGCGTCGGCTACTCTATGGCTATCGGTACCGCCCTAGATTCCGGTTCTCAATTAATTAACCCTGCTCCGGCTACCAGCCGAACTGAAGGCAACGCCGATGTCTACTCTTTCCTTATCCGTCACAAAGATAGTTCTTCTGCCCTGATCGACGCTGATACTGTCCAGGGAAAAATTGCCGTGGTTGAATCCGTCCGGGTTACCGCCACCGTTGAGCCCACCCTTACTTTCGCCATTGATAATACTAATGTCGGCACTGGCGGCACCCCTTGTGGTTTGGCCGCCTTTGGCAGCAACGCCGCCAACACCTCCGCCACCTCCGTTGCCTTTGGTTCTCTGAATGTCGCCGCTGTCAACGATCTGGCTCAACGCCTCTCCGCCGTCACCAACGCCAGCGATGGCTATATTGTTACTGTCTATGAAGACGGCAATCTCAAAGAGATCAGCAACGGTACCACCATCCCTGACACCACCTGTCCCTCAAATTCTTGCGATATCACTACTCCGGCTGTCTGGAACACCTACACTGCTTCCGGTTGGGGTTATACCCTTCAAAACATCAATGTCGGCACTTCTATTTTCAATTACGCTGCCGGTCACCGGGCTTTTGGCAATGGTGCTGCCAATGCTAAAACCATTATTAGTAACACCTCCACTCCCACTACTACCGAAATTGCCTACATCTGTTATCGAATTGTCGCTTCCACCACCCAAAAGGAAGGTACTTACGAAGGTAAACTTATTTATACTGCCACCGCCACTTTTTAATAAAAATCTAAATCCTAAAACCTAAATTCTAAATAAATTCAATTAACAAAATGATAAAAAATATTCAAATAAAAATTCTTTTTGTTGGGTTCTCTTTAGGCTTTAGTCTTTTGGATTTAGGCTTTGCACGCAGTGCTAATGCACAAGCATTTTTAGGTGTCTCTGCTATTCCTCCCCGATTAGAAATTTCCGTTGAACCGGGCAAAACTGTTACCAAAGAAATAAAAGTCAGAAATGAATCATCCACCGAAAAGATCATTTCTACTCAGGTCAAAGATTTTGTCGTGGTTGATGACCTGGGTACTCCAATTCAGGTTGAAAGTACCGGCGACTTCTCCAACCGCTGGGCCGCTTCTTCCTGGATCCAGGTTTCTGCCGCCAGTCTTAAACTGAAACCCGGTGAAACTAAAACTCTCATGGTTACTGTTATTGCTCCAGAAGACGCTCTTCCCGGTGGCCACTATGCCATAATTCTCCATTCTCCCCAAAATGAAACTGCCCTCTATGAAACCGGTTCTCTAATCGAAACCAATGTCGGCACCCTAGTCTATGTCACTATTCCCGGTGATATCAAAGAATCTGCCATGATTAAGGACTTCTCCACTCCCCAATTTTCTGAATACGGTCCGATTGACTTCCATGCCACCGTCACCAATCTTTCCGATATTCATATCACCCCCGTTGGTCAAATTGCTATCACTAATTCCTTAGGTTTCAAAACCGCCACTCTACCTCTGGAAACTGTCAACATCTTTCCTTATACCAGTCGTGAATATCGCCAAACTCTCAACCGAAAACTAATGCTAGGTCGCTTTAAAGCCCAATTCGTCGCCGCTTACGGTACCACCGGCCAATTAGTCAACGCCACCCTTTTCTTTTGGGTTATTCCCTGGAGACTCATCTTAACTGTCGTCGCCATCCTCCTAATCATTATTCTAATTGCCAAATTAAACCGAAAATCTAAAATTGATAAATCTCCCGACTCTCCTAAGGTTGAAGAACTGGAAAAAGAACTAAGTGCCCTTAAGAAGAAATATCGTGATCAAAAATAACGATGTTACCATCTCAGCCGCCATTCCTGAAAATAGTCTGACTATCTTTGGTTATACTGCCCCCCTTTCCCGGGTAGAAATCAGCAACCCCAGTATTTTTTCGGTTACTTATAGTCAAGAAGATGGTTATTTTATTTTTGACAAAATCTATGTCCCCAAGAATACCGGTGAGTATTGCTTGTCATCTACCGATGACAGCTCCCGCGCCACCCCTCCCCTCTGTTTACCCGCTCCGCCGCCCACCAACACCTCCACTGACATTGGCCCGATTATTCTGGCCCCTACCTTGTCCCTAGACAACTCAAAACAAATCTTGACCAGTTCCGGCCAAAGTGTCCCCAACTCTACCCTTACTCTTAATATTTTTCAAACTGAAAAGCAACCCAAACTTACCAAAGCCGCCAACGCCATCGGCCTCCCCCAACTAACCACTACTACTGA
The DNA here is from genome assembly GCA_002780135.1 of Candidatus Shapirobacteria bacterium CG06_land_8_20_14_3_00_40_12. Lineage (GTDB taxonomy): Bacteria > Patescibacteriota > Microgenomatia > UBA12405 > UBA12405 > UBA12158. The sequence continues at coordinate 1,165 of PEWA01000022.1, read as the reverse complement.
TTCCGAAGGTCACTTTAGCCTCAATCTCCCCAACCAATACGTCTCCGACTTTCGCTACTTTGCTACTGTCGTTACCCCCGAAGGTTTTCCCTCCGCCAAGTCCAACACTCTCTTTTTTACCTTCCCTCAATCTCCAAGTTATTGGTTTCTTCTTCTTTTTCTGTTACCTCTTTTATTATTATTTTTCCGTCGCCGAAAAATTCGCTATTTACCCGCCGTTCAAACCCACCCACCCTTTTAACAACTCCCTTTAACTCAAAACCCCCTTCCCGATAAATCGGGATTCCCCCTTGAAAAAGGGGGACCTTTATAGCTCTTCCTTACTTTAATATATAATTAATTTGATGACCACTAAAAAATTACTTTTTATCATTATTCTTTTAGCCGGTCTCACCGTCAGCATTGTTTTAGTTTCCCGCACTGCTATTTTCTCCCCCCGCGCCACCTCCTCCAATCAAAACGCTATCAACATTCAAAACTCCTATCTCTTTGCCTCTCCTCTCACCGCCAAAGCCGACGGCAATGAAAAAGTCCGTCTGACTATTTTTCTTTTGGATAACCGCGGTATCGGTGTCCCCCAGAAAAAAGTTGATCTTTCCCTCCCCTCTGCTGTTCACACTATTGACATCCAATCTACCACCGATGATACCGGCAAGGCCATTTTTGATGCCTATTCCACCACCCCCGGCTCTTTTGAAATCACCGCCCAAATCTCTTCCATCCGTCTTCCCCAAAAAGTGAGAATAACATTTTATTAAAACTCCTTCCCTCTTCAAATCTCCCCATTTCGCTACGCTCAATGACCCCCTTTGACAAAAGGGGGTCCAAAAACTAGTTTTTCTCTTTCAATTATTATGTTTTTCAAATCATTTTTTATATTTTCCAATTCATTAAATACCTGATCATTAGTGTACCTAACTGTTTTAATCTGATATTTTTTAGTTTCATGTGAGTCACCATCAATTTCTATCGCCAGCATCAATTTAGAACAGTAAAAATCTATATTTTATTTTGTCATACTGTAATACATAAATAATTATCATTACTAGATTCCCCTTTTGTCAAAAGGGAAAACCCCGAAGGGGAAGGAGATTTGCTTTATAATAAATCCAGTGTCTCGACTATCTTTCAAAAGCCTAATCATCATTGTCTTGTTTCTCCTCAT
>PEWA01000046.1:4479-8251 GCA_002780135.1 Candidatus Shapirobacteria bacterium CG06_land_8_20_14_3_00_40_12 | reverse complement strand
GTTAACAGTAACGATGTTAACATCTTAAAAATTTCTCTGCAGGCTAAGCAGGGTGAACTATATTAATCCATTTTCTTCGCCTTTTATTCGGGTTTACCTCTTGACATGAACTGTTGCCTGTGTTTGACTGTCATATGAAGAAAATAAAATCTAAATCTCCTGATGTTTTAAAAAGTAACAAACTTGAAGCCGTCCGTCTGGCCATGGAACAAATCACCAAGGCTTATGGTGACGGTGCCATTATGAAAATGGGTGATCGCCGGGCTGACATGAAGATTGATGTCGTTCCTACCGGCTGTCTGCCAATTGATATTGCCCTTGGTGTTGGTGGTCTTCCCCGTGGCCGGGTGACTGAAATTTTTGGTCCTGAAGCTTCCGGTAAAACTACCCTCTGTCTTCATGTTATTAAAGAAGCTCAAAAATTGGGTGGTACGGCTGCTTTTATTGACGCCGAACATGCCCTTGATCCCTCCCGCACCGCCGCTATTGGCGTGGATTTAGATAATCTTTTAATTTCTCAACCCGATAACGGTGAACAGGCTTTAGAAATTGTCGAAACCTTAGTCCGTAGCAATGCCGTTGATGTGATTGTGGTTGATTCCGTCGCCGCCCTGGTTCCCAAGGCTGAAATTGAGGGGGAAATGGGGGATTCAATGATGGGTGTTCAGGCCCGGCTCATGTCCCAAGCTTTACGAAAATTAACCGGTGCTATCAGTAAATCTAAAACCGTGGTTATTTTTACCAACCAAATGCGTCAAAAAATCGGCGTCATGTTTGGTAACCCCGAAACCACCACCGGCGGTTTGGCCCTCAAGTTTTATTCCTCGATCCGGATTGATGTCCGTAAAATCGCCAATATCAAAACCAGTGGCGGCGACCCCATCGGTTCCCAGCATCGGGCTCGGATTGTCAAAAACAAAATTGCCCCGCCTTTTAAAGAAGCTGAATTTGACATCATGAATACTGAAGGTATTTCGGTTTTCGGATCCCTCGTTGATGCTGGTGTAAAATACGGCTTAATTGTCAAAGCCGGTGCTTTCTTCAAAATCGGTGAGGAAAATCTTCAGGGACGCGAAGGTGCCAAAAAATATCTTCGGGAAAACCCCAAAGTAGCCGAAAAGTTAACTGCCGATATTTGGGATAAAATCGAAAAAGGAATAGCCAATGATACTGCAGCAGATCCGGCCGAGTAAAAGCTCGGAAAAAATCTACCTTTTGTTTGACAATGGCAATATATTACCCCTCAAACTTGATGATTATGTCTTGGAAAAATTAAAATCAGGACAAGTTATTACCGATTCCTTGTTTGACCGATTATCAACCCTGTCATTAACTTATTTATTGAAAAATTATGCCCTCCGTCAAATCGCCGTTTCTCCCAAAATTGAAACGGTTTTACGTCCCAAACTCAATCGCCAAATTGATATATATTTTCATAAATTCTCTTTTGCCCCCATCGATACCCAACCAATTATTACCGACCTTATTGATTATTTAAATCAAAAAAAACTTCTTGATCCCACCGCCTTCGCCTCATATCTGATCAACCGAAATCCATCTAAATCACTTCACTATCTTCACCAACTTTTTTCTCATTATCATCTTGACCTTTCTCTTCTGATATCTTTGACAGATGATTTAAATAAAATCAAAAAACTTATTATTATAAAAACAAAATCTATTTCAAAGCCCATGGATTTTAAGACCAAAACCCGCTTAATTGGCTTTTTAACGCGAAAAGGTTTTGCCTATTCTGACATAAAAACCGCCATTGACGAAATCGTTAAAGTCGATTAGACTAAAGCACTAAGAAATATTATTATTTTTTTTCATTTTTTACCCTTAAATTTAATGATTCTCGGTCTAAAAGAAACCAAGATTTTGTTTTTGTCCTAATATTTGCGGGTAAAAAGTGTTTGGAGGTAACTCATGTTCAATTCTTTTCTTTCCAAGTTTAAAACTCTCTTTGGTGGTGAAGTCTCCGTCGTTCCAGACAAAAGCAATCGGGTTGTCTTTGTCGCCAATAAATCAGCTAAGGCTGCAAAAACTGCTGCCAAAGCTGCCCCTGTTAAAACAGTTCCTCTCCTACCCCCTCCGGCCCCTCCAGTCGCCCCGGCCGTCGATGTCCAAGTTCAAGCCAGAGCGGCAGCTGCCGCCCAAGTTATTATTGACAATGCCCGTCGAATTGAAACTGATGCCAAGATCAAAGAAGCCGAGGTTTTTCAGAGACTAAAATCTCTTGACGAAAAAGAGCGATATCTAATCCAAAAAGAGCAAAGTATAGATAACAAAGACCAACAAATCAGCAAAAAACTTGAAGCTATCGACGAAACCCACAGAAAACAGTTGGAAAAACTCGAAGTCATATCCGGTCTGGATGTGGAAAAAGCCAAGCAACTTCTCTTAAGTTCCACTGAGAAGAAAATGAGTAGTTGGCTGGCTAAAAAAATCAACGAAACCAGAGAGGAACTAAAAACCCGCCAGGAAGAATTGGCCAAGGAAATAATATTAGACGGCATCACCCACGGAGTCACTGATTATGTGGCCGAATATACCGTTTCCACCATCACCCTTCCTGATGAAAAAATCAAAGGTAAAATTATTGGCCGCGAAGGCCGAAACATTCATTCCTTTGAAAAAGCCACCGGAGTTGAATTGGAATTGGATGAAACCAATGATATTCGCATCTCTTCCTTTGATTCCACCCGCCGGGAAATTGCCCGTCTGTCATTAGAAAAACTAATTCGTGACGGTCGAATCCAGCCTGTTAGAATCGAAACTATTGTGGCTCAAACCAAGGCCGATATGGACAAAATCCTAATTAATGAAGGTAAACGGATTTGTCAGGAAGTTGGAGTTTTTAATATTCCCATCGATCTGATCAGGGAAGTTGGTAAATTTAAATTTCGTTTTTCCTACGGTCAAAATTTAGCCAAACATACAGTTGAAGCCGTTAAAATTGCCGTTGCTATTGCTTTCGAGTTAAAGGCTGATGTTAACACGGTTCGGTTGGGTGCTCTCTTTCACGATATTGGTAAGGTCATCACCGACACCGAAGGGACCCATGTTGATTTAGGAATTGATTTATTGCGCCGTTACAAAATTCCCGAAGTAGTAATCAACACGGTCGCCGAACATCACGAAGATAAACCCTTCTCTTCACTCGAGTCAACTATTGTCTATCTTGGAGATGCCGCCTCCGGCGCCCGTCCCGGCGCCCGCTATGAGATCCATGAGGAATACTTAAAACGGATGAAAAACATTGAAGAGGTCGCCAAATCTTTCCCCGGAGTCTTAAGTGTGGCCGCCTATCAGGCCGGTCGGGAGGTTATGGTAATTGTGGAGCCCTCAACGGTTAGCGATGATGAGGCTACTGTTCTTTCGCAAAATATTGCCGATAAGCTCGACGTTGAAGCCAAGTGGGCAGGCCAAATAAAGGTCAATGTAATTCGTGAATTTCGCACCTCCGCTACTATTGTCAGTAGCAAGATCAGTAATAATGCGGTGAAAAATGGCGAATAGTACTTGCAATTTTGTCATCAGTCTCTACAATGAATGGTGAATTATTAATTTACTGAAAAATGACCAAAAAAGATCTCATTGAAGTCGTAGCTCAAAAAGCTAAACTTAGTAAGAAAGCTGCCAAAGTCTCCGTCGAGACTTTTTTAAATGAAATTATGAAAGGCCTCGCTGCCGGCGAAGTCGTCAAACTTTCCGGTTTTGGAACTTTCAAAACCAAAATGTTCAAGGCTAAGACCATCAAAGCCATTGG
>PEWA01000046.1:243-4345 GCA_002780135.1 Candidatus Shapirobacteria bacterium CG06_land_8_20_14_3_00_40_12 | reverse complement strand
CCCTTACCCCACCAAAGTTATCAAATACCTTTTCCAAAGAAAGTTTCTCTCTGGCCCCAGGTGTGGGGGTATTTCCCATCGATACTATGTAAAGCCTATCTTTTAGATAAATATCTTTATTCCAATCAATTTGTCCAATCCAATATTTACCAAACTTATTCCCGTCATCAACCTCTTCCCTGTTCTGAATTATTTTTGGATCCCAGCTGTTAAAAAATCCAAAATACAAATGTGGCACTCCGAAATATTCCGGTCCCCGCCCCGTCCGATAGTCGCCAAAACGGTAATCAATATATATCGAATCAGTCGTATCTTCAATTGTCTTTATATATTGAGCCACTTGTTTGTAACCCTGAAAAGAATCGGCCCGAACAATCGGATAGTTAACCAAATAAAGTAAACCAAAATAAATCAAAGCCACACCCATTAACCCCCACCACCATTTTTTCATTTTTTCAGCGCCCAGCGACATTATGATTACCAGCGGAATAATAGTGTTTAGGTTTCTCATCATATTTGGTCCGCCATGGGTCAAACTGGCCGTCACAGGTGAAATTAAAAGCCATCCTCCAAAAAACCACCAATATTTTTTAGAGATACCATTTAATTTTGTCAGTCCGATAAAAAAAGGAACCATCATCGGCCACAAAAAAAGTCCCGTTTGCCAGGGGTTTCCTGTCGGTAGTAAATTGTTGCCATTAAAAAATAAATAAGCCGGGTTGAAATATGACAAATAATTTTGTCCAAAGCGGTAAATTATATTAATAATAGTTGGCTGGAAGCCCGCCTCTCGCCACAACAACTCCGAATTGGCTCTTATTCCGCTACTAGCGCTAATAAAATAATCAGAAAGTAAAGGCAAGGACAGAATTGCTCCCAGTAGTGAATATTTAAATTTTAGCTTTTTAATAAACAGACAAAAAATTAGAGGGACCAGCACCCATTCGGTGTAATAGGTGTACATTGACAACACCAGTGCCACTACCCCCCCCAATTTTTTATTTTGTAATAACAGATATATTCCTAGGCTCAGGAAAAACAAGGCTACATTAGTCTCCAGTGCCATTCGGGAAACAATTATATGATATGGACTTGCGGCCAATATTCCCGCTGCCCAATAAGCCGTTTTTATATTTTTAGTCAGTTCAAAAGTAATTAAACCAATTAGCCAAATCGTCAAAAATCCGGAGAGTAGTGACGGTATTCTGACTGTTACTTCGCTGTTACCAAAAATCTTTACCAGTGGAGCCAAAAGATAGGCATACACCGGCCCTTTATATGTCCCGTGCGATTCAAACAAAAGCGGCCAGCTCTTACCATGTTCATCTTTACCACTATTGGCAATACTGTAAGCATCGTAGGCAATCGATATTTCATCATTGGATAAATGAGGCGGGATTTTGTTTATCCAAAAAAGTCTGGTAAACAAAGCTATAAAAATAATCAGAAAAATATAGCGCATATTGACGGTATCAAAAACCAAAAATAATAACTGGTATTGGGATTATTTTCGATATTCATCAGTGCCACCCCGATCACCATTAGAATCATCTCTACCCATCTTCTTTTGTGTAAAGCGATTAATATGCTTATGGTTAAAATTCCCCAAAACTTATCCAACCACAACCAGTCTAAAGTCCTCTCGGTTTCAGTTTTAGTAATCGCTAAATATTGATTAAATATAATTTTTCGCAAACGGTACGGTACATAATCGCCGTTTCTCTGCACCTCATTTACTTCCTCCTGATACCTCACCTCATTCCAAAACGGTTTTTGGATATTTGCTCCGATATAAATCAATCCCACCATTGCCAGTGCTAGTAAAAAGTTTCTAATCACTTTTTTGTATAATCAGTTATGAGAAATATTAGCATTATTCTTGGCTACGGCGTTTTTGTTAAACCCAATCCTGAATATCAATTATATTTAAATCAGGTAAAAAAAGTTATTCAAAAAAATAATCCTGATACCGTTATTGTTACCGGTGGTTTTACCAATCCGTCAATACCTCATCTTTCTGAAGCTTCGTCAATCTCAAAATATCTATTTCCTCAATCGGATAAATCAAACATCATTCTCGAAGAAAAATCTTTTACCACTTATCAAAACCTTCTCTTCTCTAAAGAAATTATTGGTACTCAACTCAAAACACTTGATTCGATTTTGATTATTGCCGATAGTATTCGAGTCCCTAAAGTATTTTTTCACGCGCTACAAATACTTTTTGGAATTGATACCAAGAAATCACTGACCCTATTAATTAACGAATCTCGTACAAAAAATCCCGACCTTCTTCCTGATCCTATTTCTTTTTCTTATCAAAATCTTATCGTCCAAGGGATATCTCTCAGCCGTGACCCAAAACAAATTGCTCATCAAATAACCGACTCCATAATTGAATCTCATTATTCAGAATTTCCGGAGCTACATCAAGATTTCATTATTTGGCGGAAACAAAAGTGGGGACTTAAATAGTTTTCATCAACTCCTCAACACTAGATCTGGTTTTGTCTATCAAATATTTAGCTATTGTATTTTTTATATCCACACTCAACGCATCTAAATTTAAACCAGCCACGGCTCTTTCCAATAAAGCCAGTTTTAACAGGTGGTTATCTTTTCCGAACAATTCAAAGATTTTGTCCAGCCATAGTTTTCTTTGTTCTTCTATCAATTCCGGGGACATATCATTAATATCAGATAAATGATATATATGCCAATGATAGGCAAATATAGCATCATAGTACGGCGCCCTCCACGACCAGTATAAATTAGACAACACCACAATTTGTCCACCCTCCACCCCATAAAGATCACTATCTGACAAATGCCCATGTTGGAACTCCCACTCTACCCCGCCATATTTTTTAACCAAAATTTTTATTACCCGATCAATTAATCGCCTATCGCCACTTTCTTTAAATGGGTGATTTGGATAAATTTCTGATGAACTTTGTTTCCATTTTTCAAACCTTACTTTTATCATTTCTCCAATCGATTTATCCGGTTTTAGCAACCACGGGCTATTTCGACATTTTTCTCGGTATTCCCTGAACGTTTCAAAATACCTTTTTATCTCATCACTATTTGTCGGAACATTGACAATTTTTTTCTCTCCGACACCTTCCAAAATCAAAGCTTCGTATCTTTTATCGTCACTCCAGGGTATGGTGGCATACAATTTGGGTGGTCTAATTAATTTGCTTTGGTTTTGTTTATCAAAGGACCGGATCATCTCAATTTCACTGGTATTTGGCTTTACTCCCTGAACTTTTAACACTACTGCTTTTCCCTGATATCTGCCGCTGCAGTGAAATGCTCCGATTATTTTCGACCCCCACCAAGCACTGGTTTTTGATTGGCCATCTGCCAAAAACCCGGTTTCTTTCGACACCTCATTAACTATTGTTTCAATTCTTTTATCCAGATCAGAACCTTCAAAATAACTCTCGGCAATAAAATTTTGTTTATAATTAGTGCTTCTGATCACGACCAATTATAACTTTTTATGCGGGTGTTGGAGTCGGGGTTAGTGTTTGGGTCGGGGTGAGTGTCGGTGTCAGAGACGGGGTAATAGTTGGAATCGGGGTGTCGGTAAGCCAAGGCGTTGCTGTCGGCTCCGGAGTTTCGGTCGGCCCCACTGTCTCTGTCGGCAAGGACGCCGGTGCCAACATTATTGTCGGTTCTGCCCAAAATTCATCACTACCAAACTTTTGCTTATTTTTCCATTGTATCAACGCGATTATATTTATTAATATGATTAATATTATCCCGCCAATCAAAAATTTGTTTTTAATAATTACTGCCTTCCAATCCATGCGATGAATTATATCAGCCCAACCACACGGAAACCTTGGGCTGAATGACGGTCGGAGGGCATATCGGCAAAACGGAAAGTAGTCCGGCAATTGACCCAATTTCTAGAATATGATCCGCCCCGGCTCACCCGTCTTGTTTCCAGTTCCGGATCTTCCCGACCATCATCGGGGTTATATGGATATAAATATTTTGCTGGCCAAGGTTCAGTATTACCAATCGTGGTCGATGTCCACTCAAACACGTTGCCACCCATATCTACACACCCGTATGGGCTGACATTATT
>PEWA01000046.1:0-147 GCA_002780135.1 Candidatus Shapirobacteria bacterium CG06_land_8_20_14_3_00_40_12 | reverse complement strand
GTCTGTCCCCCGTGCTGTCTTTTCCCATTCCGCTTCAGTTGGTAATCGGTATTTATGACCGGTTTTATTAGTTAACCACTGACAATATTCGGAAGCGTCATACCACGACACCTGCACCACCGGATGTCTTTCTTTATTTTCTAAATT
>PEWA01000036.1 GCA_002780135.1 Candidatus Shapirobacteria bacterium CG06_land_8_20_14_3_00_40_12 | reverse complement strand
ATTAAATTATTAATTTTCCGCCCGCGCGCCAAATGCACCGGTCGGCCGAATTAATCCTCGATCCCTTGGCAGAAAAATTGCAATTATGACAACACCAGACCAAAAACCATTTTTCATATCAGAGAATATCGGGACTCCTCCGAGACTTGTAGAAGTTTGGAGTATTAACCAATTCAAAATCGATTCAAGGGTGCCTTTATCCGTTGATTTCCGACGTGATAGAGGAGGAAAATTAGTTGATATTGCCGTTTTATTACAAAATGGTAAGTTAGCTGGTACGTTTGAGCAACGGAGAGATGCATTTGAATTCAAAGCCGATTTGGGTCTTGATATTCCTCCTTTTGTGATTTTTTGGCAAAACGAACCACCGCCAGGCCTAAACCGCTCCAAGTCTGGACATCCGGAAATAGCTCCAAACAAGCGATCAATTTTTTTTGAAGTTAGAGACTTAATAAAAAAAGAAATTATTACAATGGCAATTCCCATAATAAAAAAACCTGACAGCCTGGAAATGATTATTGCTAAAGAAAACATACAAACCCACCAAGGGCCACTTTTACCATTTACATTGGAAATCCAGCACTCAGCTATAAATGCTCCCAAAACCGATATTCTTTTTGTCTCACAAATTTTTGGCCATATCTCTTCTGCCGCTCGTTTACTGAAAACATTACCAAAAGAACTACAGCAAAGATTCTTTTTAGCCGCCAAACATACTGATAATGTTCCGGCGGTTTTAGATCATCTTCAATCAATGGGTTTATGGCGAGAAAATCTATTTGTCCCATTGAGTTACGATGATGCCACTACCGGCGGGTTAAATATTTGGGAACGGGAAAAAGCCGTCTGGTGGCTAATGCAAAATCCAGAGCTTTTAGAAAGATTTTTATCAGCCAAAATAATCATTAGCGACTTAAGAGAAGAAACAGCTTGGTTAAAAGCAATATCTGATAAGCTTAACTTGCCGCAAATTTTTTTAAACTTTACCTTCGCCTGGCCACAACATCTTAATCGAATTGATCATCTACCAAAAGATATGGCTCATGCTTTTGCTATGTTGCCGCCAGAACAAGATAAACGGACTATCTTAGATGAATTTGGTCTTTCGCCATTGGACGTAGTTACCGATTGGTTTACTTCCGCCAAAAAATTTAAAGCCGGAGTTGTGGGCCAAGTGGCACACGGAGCCGACGCTATTATTGATTTTAGTTTAGCCGGTCCTAATCTTGTTGAACCTAATATTGATAACTGCATTATTTTTCCGCCCCGGCGGCGCTCAATTCCGGTAACACCGGAAATCAGAAATTTATGGCAAGCGAATAAATTCAATCTTTTGGTTATATTGGGTTCCGGCGATTGGACCGAAAGAACCCAGTTTGTTCAACAAATAATTAATGTTTCTAAAAAAACGCCGGAATCCCAGTTTATTATAGTCGGCAACACCGATGGGGTTGAACTGCCCCAATCAGAAAATTTCACCACTCTTGGCTTTGTCTCTCCGGATATTGTCGATCAACTCATTCAAACCTCTGATCTAACAATTACTAAACCGGGTCATTTTAGCCTGGAAGAAACCGCCGGCAAATTAACCTTAATTGCTCCGCCGGATAATTTAAAACACTGTAATTCTCCAAGATCAGCCGCCATTGCTGTTGAAGTAGTAGAAGAAAGACTAACCACAGCAGTAGAAGAATGGCTTAGTTGGGGACAGCCTCAATCGATATCACCTTTATTAGATATTTCCAGCCCTGAAGCAATTAGAACCAAAATTGGTAGAGCGCTTAGCTGGAAAAACAGATTGCAAACAGAACTGGATAAAGTTCCAGTTGATGGTCTGACTGTTCTAGCTCAAACACTTGAATCACTGATAAAGTTAAATTTTCAAAAAAGTGAAGTTCCTCGAATAATTCAAGACTTAAAAAAGCACATTCACCAAAACCTATGGGGTAAAGTATGAAAAAAACTCATGCTTCAAACCAATTACTTTGGGGCGGCAGGATTCTCCCCGAAGAGATTAATAATCCAACCTTAGCAAATTTTTTTCTGGAACACTTTAAGATGATAGTGATTCCGGTAAAAACAGAGGAAATTTTCCAAAATAAAGAAAATTTTAACTTTAAAGGCACAGAAGCCTTAATTGCTTTTGCCAAGAAAAATAACTTAATCACTCGGGGGCATACTTTGGTTTGGCTACATAAACGGCTCATTCCTAAGTGGATTATCTCTATGCCTCTGAACGACTTAAAAAGCTTTCTTAATTTTTCCATCCCTTTAACTATAAGCCGGTTGAAAAAGAATATTAACGTTTGGGATGTCTTTAACGAACCGTCAGCCAATGACGCCAATGGTTTAAATCTTTCCGTAAAATCAATGCTTGAACTGGTGAAGATGTCTTTCAAAATAGCTCGGTCCTGCCAACCAAAGGCGGAATTAATTCTTAATTTTTCCGACATTTTTAATGCCAATAGCTTTATTGACCCGCTTGAATTTATTAAATTAGCTATAAAAGAATCCGTTGATCTTGATTCGCTAGGGCTACAACTCCACTTCGGGCCTCATCGGGAACTGAGGCTACATGATTGGAAAACTATTAAAAAGAGACTAAAACAGTTTTCGGTGTTTAAAAAACCGGTCCACATCACCGAACTTTCTGTCCCCTCAAGCAGTTTTATTGACCCACACTGTTGCTTTCCTAAAAATAATCCAATCAATTTTGGTTTCCCCCCTAAATGGAGTGAACAAAATCAGTTTTTCTTCACTCGTGAACTAATTCAATTCCTAAAAACATTAAAGATTGTTAAATCTATAACTTGGTGGGATTTAACTGACGCTATCAAAACTAACAGTGGTATCAGTACTTTTGTTAATTTTGGCGGTCTGTTTAATCGCCAAAAACAAACCAAACTGATTGCTGATCAATTAAAATCCTTGACTCAATTATGAAAGACACAGATCCATCAATGCCGCATGTTAATGAAACTCAGGGGGCAGTCCTCCCGTCGCAGTCCTTTGAAGTCGATCCTAATCAGCCTTTGGGGTCTGAAGAAATTCCCAGATTCCTTCATAAGTTACCATCTAAGGATTCGTTATCGTTGGCTTCAATATTGAGCCAACAATCTGAAAAGGTAGAAACAATCGTAAAAATTAATCCTTCGGTAATTTTTGTTACTCCCAGCCGTCATGAGCAAACCAACTTTCCAAGGTTTGCTCAGATATTTAATACTCTTGATGCCAATCTCCCCAATGATGCCGCCTTAATTCTTTATGACAATATCAGGCAGGGAGAAACCTTTTTCGCTCTTGAAACTAATTCTTTAAATATCCCAAACCTTCATTTGCTAAGAGTTTTTATGCCAGACGAAAATCTCTGCATTGGCCGGGTAAGATTCGAGGCTTCGACTTTAGCCCTAATGTTAATAAACTTAATGCCTCCAGACCCAAACCGTCTGCTTGTTTTTATCGATGCAGATGTCCAAGGTATCAGACAGCCGGAAAACTTGACTAACATCCTCCATTCTTTCCGAAATTTTCCTTCTTTGGATATGGTTGTAGACTGGTGGACTCACCCGAAAGAAGCCTTAAATAGTTTTCCCCTTCTCAAAATAATTCATCGTTTTATTCGGTCTTATCAATTTTTCAGAGAAGACAATCATCTTGATTCAGATTTAATTTCTAGTCCTGGCGGACCAAAAATTCCTGTCAGTTATGCTTTTTCGACCATCATGAGGGCCAGTTCATTTGCCGCCATCGGTGGTTTTAATCCAAACTTAACTGCCAATGAGGACTCGGCGCTAGCTATCAAATTAGCCGAGTTAAGAAAGTCAAATTTGGTTCAACACATGAGGTATAGTCGTCAATTAAAACAAACAACTGGAATTGATCATAACCTAGAAATAGAAATCGATCCTCGCCGCCTGCTGTTTCTCATGGCAAGGGGTAAAACCTATGCCGAAATCCATACGGGGAATCCACAGGAGATTTTTCATTCTTGGGTTCTCATGGAGAAAAAACCCAGAAACTGGCGTGAGTTAGAAAAACACCTCTCTCCTGATGAGTGGCAAATTCTTAAAGCACCAACGGTGGCTGAAGTCCAAAGGCAATTAAATGACTTAATTGTCAATTTTTTCTTCCTGCCGCAACAATTAAGTCCAGAACGAATTCAAATTGGGCAAAAAATAGTCGATCATGCCCTTCAAGAATCTTTATCAGATACAGGCTTTAGTGGCAAAACAGCTGATAATCTTAAAATATCGGTTAATGATTAAGAATGATTAGACAGCTTTTCTAAATACTATATAATCAACCTATGACCATCGACAAAGTTTTGACCAGGGGAGTGGAGCAGATTTTGCCCAGCCGCGAGGGATTAAAAAAACTGAT
>PEWA01000058.1:2237-5020 GCA_002780135.1 Candidatus Shapirobacteria bacterium CG06_land_8_20_14_3_00_40_12 | reverse complement strand
AGCTTTAGTAATTTATCAAGAAGCCAAAGAAGTCAACTTGATTATGAACGCCATCATAATCTTTTAGACTTTAGACTTTTCTTCTTACTGTGTCGGTGTCGGCACTACCTTCTCCGCCGGTGGTTCTAGTCCGGTCTTGGGCACACTTACCTTACCCTTAACTCCGCTGGGAATTGCTTCTGGCAGTTTTAGTGTCTCAGGCGTAGTTCCGGTAGTCGTCGGAGAACTTGCTTCCAATTCCTTTTTCCATGTCGCCAATTCTCCACTGGCCTTCTCGTAATCACCGCTTTCCGGACTTACCAAGCTTAACGCCTGACTCAATCTGGCTACCGCTTCAGTTAATTTCTTCTGTTGTTTAGCCGCATTGGCCCAATTGTACCAACCGTTGGCAAAATCGTTTTTCAGAGTCACTGCCTGTTCAAATAATCTGTCCGCTTCATCAAATCTCCCCATTGCATACAATAACCCACCAAAATCCAGCCTCAAAGCTGGGTTGATCGGATCCAAAACAATAGCTTGGGAATATGCCTGAATTCCCCAGTCAGTCGAACCGTCCACCAAACCGATTAATTGCTTATAAATCACTGCTAAATTAGTCCAGTACAGTGGATTTTGGTTGTCCAGTGCTACTGCCGCCTTAGCTTCTCTGACCGCTTGTTGGATTAAAACTACTGCTTTTTGTTTATCCTCTTCAGAAATATCCTTGTTTGACAACATGCTTTGGGCCAAAGCAATATTAGTTTGGGAGTACGCCCTTCGGTATTCGGCATAGTTCACGTTTTGCGAAATTGCCTTAATCTGCAAATTATATGTCTGGCCCCCATCGTTTTTCGATGCGGCCACCAGTGACTGTCTAAAATAAATTTCTCCCAACAATATTCTTATCCACCAATAACCCCCCACCGCTACCCCGATTATTATCAACACCAATACAGCTGCCGGGGCTGCATTTACTCCCCCTTCTCCCACCTTAAATGATGCTCCTACTTCTTTTGTTTTTCCTCCATCGCTACCCGCCGTCAACCACAACCACAGCCACAAACCTACCAAACTAAAAGGTAGGATCAAAAGTACTAAACCCAAAATCATCACTTTTATTTTATTTTTCCGCTCTATTTGCCCCTTCCATCCCTGCCACCAAACAAAAACCCAAGCCATCAAACCCACCAAACCTAGCTCTGTCCAGATCTGCAAAAGCCAGCTTCCCGACCATTGATATACATTTGCCCATGCTAAAGATGAATTAAACTGAACCGGCCTCCACCAGTAAAAAGCTTCTAAGAAATTACCAACTCCCGATCCCGTCAGCGGTTTTTGCTTCAATGCCTCCACCGCAATCATCCAACTACTTCTCAAATCCAGCGCCCCCCAGCCGGTCTTAAATAGTTTGTACAAATCCAAAAGTGTCACCACCAAAAGAAAACCGATAACTACCGCCTCGCCAATATATTTTTCCCGGCTCTTTATTTTTATCCACAACTTCTGTCCCCAAGCCCACACTACCACTACCAATAGCCACAATTCCCCCATCGACTCGCCCACCAAACTCCACCGGGATGTAATCGAAATTAATGGATTGTTGGTCGGAAAATTAATTGGCAGCTTTTTAGTTGGTATCAAAAAAACCACCAAAGACACCAATGCCACTATTATTGCCACTACTGATAGATACTTCAATGCCCTGTCTTCCTCACCTTTTTCTGCCGTCTGCAACCATAAAAATGTTGCTCCCACCATCCCCAATATTGTCCCCCATCCTGATACATTCGTGGCCGTCCGAATTCTTACTCCTACCAACCCCAAAAAGAACGAAAAAGAAGCTATCAGGAGCCACACTAGCAGCCAACTCATTGTTGGCGACCAGTTAATTTTTTGCCTGTCTTTGTCCAAAATTAGTCCTGTTCCCCAAATCAGCAACCCCAGCGCTACCGCTATCACCATTAACCAATTTTTCCCAAAACCAAAACCATCAATCACTATCGGCAAAAACATTATTGGGACAATTGCCAACAGGAAACGACTATAGATTTTGAGTATTGTTTTCATAATATAAGATTAGCAATATCACCCTTGTCGGGCAACCACCAAGTACCTCTTATTACCGCATTATTATCTCTATTTACTAAGCTTATTAGAAATCTGTCCTACCCTCCTTGTCAAAGGAGGGTGCCCGAAGGGCGGGTGGATTTATTTTAATATGCTCAACGGATCCAGTTTTCCTTTAGTTGTCCTGATTTCAAAATGCAAATGCGGTCCGGTTGACCGGCCGGTTGACCCCATCACTCCTATTTTTTGTCCCTGATTTACCTTTTGGCCCAAGGTTACCACAATTGAATTATTCAGCATGTGGCCATACAAGGTTTGATAACCGTTACCGTGGTCAATAATCACGTAATTTCCATACCCTCCTCCATTCCATCCGGCCGTTACCACTGTTCCGCTCTGAGCCGCCAAGATATTCGGCCCGTCTCTTGAGGCAATGTCGATTGCCTGATGATACCAATGGAATCGCTGGGTTATCCTTCCTGAAGTTGGCCACATAAAGTTACCCTCTCCCACCACTCCCGGAATCGGCGCCACGCTCCTGGCCAGATACCGGCTGGCATCAATCACCCCCTCCTTCGGCTTAATTGCATCCGGTATCATCAATTCCTGGCCGGCATTGATAGCAAAGGTCTCATCATTACTAAACGAATTAAAAGGATAGTCAACTATGTTTTGGGCATCCACACTATAGTATTTAGCCACACTATAAACCGTCTCTCCTCTTTTAACTTTATGTC
>PEWA01000058.1:0-2189 GCA_002780135.1 Candidatus Shapirobacteria bacterium CG06_land_8_20_14_3_00_40_12 | reverse complement strand
CGTCGACACTTTTAAGATTATTTTCCCAAATGATCGTATCTACCGTTACTCCAAATTTCAAGGCAATGGCCCCAACTGTATCTCCCTCTACCACCCGATATTCCGTTACCTCGCCTTTTTGCAAATCAGAAATCAGTGTCTCCGCTCCACCTACCCCATCCGTTGCCAACAAGTAACCGCTGCCGGCATTTTCCTTATTACTATTATTTTTGTTAATAACAGCCTCCAATTCCCCTGAAAAACCAATTGTCCCAAAGGCCAATACCGCCATCGACACACTCACAAAAGTCTGGGAAAAGCGGCCCCTTTGTTTATACATCAGCTTCGACAACACCTGCTTCAAATCCCCTATCCACCCCAAAAATAAAGCCCCTATTTCCGAAACAAAAACTCCTTGCAGCTTCAACCACTGCCCGATTAATTTTATTTCTTCCCTCATTTTTTAGTCACTTTACTCAAAAAGTCGCTGTTAGTTTTGGTTTTACCCATCTGTTCAATAATCATTGTCGTTATTTCATCCTTATCATCCAAAGTATCAAACATTCGTCTCATCGCCATTACTTTATTTAATACCTCGGCCGTCAACAGCAGCTCCTCTTTTCTGGTCCCCGATTTCAATATATCAAAAGCCGGAAATATTCGCCTATCTGCCAGTCGTCTTTCCAGTCGAAGCTCCATATTCCCCGTTCCCTTAAACTCTTCAAAAATCAGCTCATCCATCTTCGAACCGGTGTCCACCAAAACTGTCCCGATAATCGTTAATGACCCCCCGTTTTCAATTTTCCGAGCCGCTCCAAAGAACTTCTTTGAGGGATATAGTGCCGCCGGATCGAAACCACCCGACAGAGTTCTACCGCTACTTGGAATCGCCAAATTATAGGCTCGAGCTAACCGGGTAATCGAATCAAAAACCATAAACACATCCTTACCCGTCTCCACCAATCTTTTGGCCCGCTCAATAGCTACTTCCGCCGCCCGGGTTTGCTCCTCCGGTTTCTGATCAAAGTGCGAGGCAATCACCTCACCTTTAATAAATCTCTGCATATCCGTCACTTCCTCCGGTCTCTCTCCCACTAGCACTGCCATCAGATGAATTTCTGGATAATTGGCCGCCACTCCGGCCGCAATTTCTTTCAACAAAGTGGTCTTTCCCGCCTTTGGCGGACTAGCAATCATGCCTCTCTGCCCATAGCCAATCGGGCAAAAAATATCGATTATCCGATCCGACATTACTCCGGCTTCAAACTCCAACTTTATTTGTTTAATTGGATAAATCGGTACTAAATCCTTAAAATCGGGACGTTTGAGTGCCACCACCGGATCAATCTCGTTAACTTTATCAATCCTCACCATTCCCCAAAACTTTTCCCCATTCTTGGGTGCTTTTGCCACCCCTAAAATATGATCACCGGGGCGCAATCTGTAACGTCTCACCTGCATCGCCCCAATTACGGCATCATGATAGTTTGGTAAAAATTTTGGTCGGACAAACCCCGTCCCGTCCTGCATTATTTCCAATATTCCCGATAACATTTCCATTTTAGGTGAGTTTATATTTGGTTGTGCTATTGGCACCACTACTGGCATCACCACCGACAACCTCACCCGATTATTATCTTTTTCTTCTTTACCCGCCATAGTTCCCGGCAAAACCGGGACGACGGCAGGCACTTTAATATCTGGTTCTGTTAGCACAACTGTTTTTTTCACCATGGTGAATTTTTATTAACTAAATAAACCAATGAATCCAACAAAATTATGGGGAAAACATCAATATCTTTGGAAAACAACCATATTCTAATGAAAAACCTCCTTCATGTCAAATTGTTGTAGTAGAAAGCGGCAGTGTAGAAAGCAACGGACCTGCCCCCTCCGTTGCTCTCTGCACTATCGCCAAGCCAACTTGACATCTTGGCATCGACCATCTATTTTTAAAGAGAAGAAACAACAATATTCGTGTTCCACCTGCTTTGAGAGCATCGATAATGTTGTTTCTTTTCTTTTTTAAAGTACTAGTTTTCCCCCTAACTTAGCTACCTGCTTTATCTGATCCCGTGCCCAAGTATCCTTCTTTCCCCTTTTTAATCCCAGCCATTTTCTCAAATTAATTCCCAGCATTAACATTAATATAACACCGATTTTTCTCTTGTCTATATCCTATATTTTTTATGTCCTATTTTTTCACCATA
>PEWA01000009.1:8142-25091 GCA_002780135.1 Candidatus Shapirobacteria bacterium CG06_land_8_20_14_3_00_40_12 | reverse complement strand
GGTTAATCCTTTGTATTATTTAACCGGAATAATAGCCGGACATACGGCTGCCTATTTTTCGCCAGCTAACTATTCAATAAATTTTTATCATTGGATAAAAAATTCGGTAATGTATGTACCGGAATTTAATATGCTGGGGTTTTGGAATTCGATTCTTTTGGTACCCGGTATATATATTTTATTGAAAAATTTTAGAAATACTAATTATAGATTAGTATTTTATTGGGTGGCGGCGGCCCTGATGCCTTCGGCAATTACCTGGAATTGGTTTCATACATTAAGATCAGCCAACTTGATCCCGGCGGTTGAGATCATATCTATCTTGCCAATTATTTATTTAATAAAATTGAATTATTCCAAAAAAAGATTAACAGTAATGTTTGGGTTGTTGGTTTTGTTTGGGTGGCAGAGTATTTTTGTAATAAACAATGAATTGGTATATGCCAACTATGAAAATCAAGGAGAGTATCAACCCGGTGGTTTTAAGGAAGGCACACCGATTATAAGCAGCCTGATTGATAAATATCAAAAGATTATTGTTGATACTCCACACGCCCAAGGGTATATATTCTTTCTTTTTTATCAAATGATGGATCCTGAAATTATTCAGTCGATTGCTAAAAATAGAACGTATGGAATGGATAACGGTAATAGCGAAATAAAATTTGGAAAATATGAGTTTAGAAAAATTGATTGGCCAAAAGACAGAGACTTGAGTAATACTATTTTATGGATGCCGGCAACTACCCCTCAGGAAGCGATTGATAACAGACCGGGTGCCAAGGCTATATTTTTAAAGGGTCCGACAATAAAATACAACTCAGCCATGATTGTGACCCTGGATTAAAGCGAAACCGATGAAAAAAAGAGAGGGCAAAAGTTATCGGGGTTTGGAGTCAGATGGTTGAGAGAATTGATTTTGGTTGAGGAGGTGGTATCTGAACAAGTTTTGCCGTTGTAGATACTGAATAATGTCTGACTATGATCCAAGTTAAGAACAATCAATTTTGAGGTGGAATCGAAGCGGCTATTCATCCCCTCTTCAATTATGACGGTGGAATCAGAAGAGAGTCTCTCTAAATCATTTTGATTTGAAGTAAACGTTAGATTGCCAAGAATGTAGCGGTTTGCCAAACGGTTGGAGTAGGAGATAGAGATATCTTTAAAGGATTTACGGTTGAGACCATTGGAGAAGAAGATGTAATTTTTAAAAAGTGCGTCTGGTTCTTTGCATAAAACCAGAACCGGATGATTTGGTGTTTCGTTTTGTAGATAATAGGAAATAATTCGATTTTTTAGACTAAAACTATCGGCAGCGTAATAAGGGTATTCAAAAAAATAAAGATTAATAAAAATAAGAAGGCCAGTAGTAAAAGATAGGGTTAAAAAGATGTTTAATAGCTTATTCTTTAGAGAAAATAGATAATACAATCCAATGCCGGAAAGAAAGACAAAAAATGGATATTGGAAGGCAGAATGAAGAGCATAAGCCGGAATAGAATCTTTTCTTATGGCTTCCGGCAGAGGCGATAATAACAAAAAATAGGCAAGTAACCAGAAAGCTGGTCGGTATTTAGAAAACAAATATAAAAATCCAAAAATAATAGTAAAGATTTCGATGGGGTAAAAATATCCATGTTTCCAGAGTGAGCCAGTGAAAGTTTCATCGCCTTTTAGAAATAATAGATTAGGTGAAAAACTATTTAAAAATTTACCAAAACTAAATTTAACAGTGGAAAGAAGCTTGTTGTTAAAAACAGTTTTAAAAATTCCCGGTGTTTGGCTGTATTGGCGATTTTGGTTTACCTCAAGCGAAATTTTGGGATCGGAAAACGAAATAAGCTCACCGATGCGGTTACCCAAATCTGATTTATAAAGATTCAGGCCATAATTTAAAGAAAGGGCTAGGGTAAATATATTCACCAGAAGTAATTTCTTAATTGATTGCCGCTTGTTGGTAATATAGACAAAATAAGAAGTAATAAACATAAAAGGAAAAACAAGAATCTTAGTGCCAATATAAGTATAAAAAGAAAATAAAATAGATAAAATTATAAAAAATATATTTTTGTTAGAAAGCAGAAGATAGATAGATAACAAGATAAAAAAAACAGCCAAGGGGGCATCAAAGGCAGTGCGGGAAAAATAAATAAACCAGGGATTGATGGCGGCTAAAACAGAAACAAAAATCGCGATTTTAGCACCGAAAAGATGTTTGGCTAATAAATATAAAATAAATACAGTTAAAGTTCCCAGAATGGCTCCGGTCAACCTAGAGGTAAATAAATTTAGAGGAAGTGGCCCGATAAGGGGACTTAAAAGTAAGAAGCTTAATTCAGAGCTGGACTCATGGGGAATAGTTTTTAATGATAGAGGATTCCAGTTGTTGGCAAGATTACTGAAATTTAGAAAGACGGATTTAGCATTGAGAACGAAATGAAGTTCGTCGTTGGTGATTCCGGCCGGAATAATATTGAGCCAAAATATTCGTAGAAACAGAGCCGTAGTAAGAATTATGATTAATTGGAGGCGAGGCTTCATTTTTTTAAGAACACCCAATTTAAAATTATTAATACTAAAAGATAAAAGGAAAGGTAAAATGGATCCATCTTTTGAAAACGGTCAAAAAGTGAGTTTATGGTGTTTTGTAAACGATTTGAAAGCCTGGGGGTTTGATAAGTGGTTTTGAGATCCCAATTGCCACCAGGATCGCTTAAAAGGAAGAGAGATTCGGGGATAGTATTATCGGTAGTTAAATTAATGGCAAAAGAGGTGTCTGACACAGGCGGAAAGTTTAGGTCGAGCCAACCGGGATCACCAACATTTGAGCCAAAAAATACGAATTGAGCCAAAGAGTTACCGAGAGAGTTTTCAAGTTCAATGACTATTCGACTATTGTTCTGGATAAGTGGATTTTTAAGTTGAAGAGACAGGGTGTTGAGGTTGGCGGGGTGATTAAACTTATAAACATATTTTTTCCCAGAGTCGAGTGAAATTTGAAGTTTATCATTTTCCTGAAAATAAAAAGGGGTTTTGGTAATTAAAAGTGACGGAAATACAATTAGTATTAAAAACAAAAATAGAATTTCTATAAATATAAAACTAGTTTTTGGCATTTGATTTTAATAGGAAACTAAGTGACAAAACAGCCAAAATTATTTTTATATAATTCTCCATTATAAGGGGATCGATGAAGAATCGATAACGAAGTAGTTGATAAGGACTCCGGAGTGAGACGAATGAGGGGTTAACGGGGGTCAGGTGTCCCCAGAAAAGGTAAGAATCGTTGGTGATGATTACCAACAAAACACAGAGACAGGAAAGAAGAGTAAAGACGATTGTTTTATAGGTACTTTTTGCAATAACAGGCATTATGAAGGGTAGGAACCATAAAAGCCACTGGGCATGAAAATCAACCAGGACAATGAAGGATAAAAATATTAATAAGATACTCTCTTCAATTTGACGATGGCGGAGATACCAAAGAAAGATAAAAAGATAGGTTATAGGAAATAAAGGAAGATTAAGGATTCTGGTTTCAATTATTTTTTGACTTAACCCGGAGTTAGTTAAGGATAGGAAAAAGGGTTGACTGGCTACGAAAGGTAAAACAGTAAAAATCAGGGGGAGAGAAAAGAATAAAATATTTTTAAAGAAATGTTTGGGCTTAAGGAATAGAAAGAAAGGCAGAAAAAGCAACGGGTAAAGTTTGAAAGCGGTAGCAACACCTAAAGAAATATATGAAAATTGGGGTAAGTTTCGTTTTAAAAGATACCAGGAAAAAAGGGTAAAAAATACCGGTATAATATCGAAATTTCCCAATATATAGATTAAATAGATACTTAAAGGATTGAAAAGCCAAACAACAAATATTTTTTGTCCGTAGAGTTTGAGGAGGAGCAGGGCTACTCCTATATCAAAGACTAAGTAGGGAAGTTTAAGAATTAACATAAAAAAGGGAAAGGAATCGTAATTATTTTGAGTCACACTCCAATCGTTTAACCAAAGAGAAAGGTTTTGAGGAAAAAGTGGTTTGGTTAGGGCATGGTAAGCGCCAAGAGAAAAGTAAGTTAGGGGAAGATAATTAAACGTATCGCGGTAGGGAAGAGATAATTTATTATCGGCAATGAATTGGTAGATATTCAAGACTCCACGAGATAGATATTGAAAGTGAAAGTGTTGGCTTTTAATATCAGGATGATAAAAGAAGGGGGCGATTAGGAACCGAAGAATTAAAGACAAAATAATTGTTTTTTTAATACTCATGGATTGGTATAAATACGAAATTGAGGAATAGCCACATTTAGTTTGGTAAATCCTTCTAAATCACCATCATGGTAAGTAAGATAAATGCTTCCCGTGGGTGGTAACTCGTCTTTTGGCACTAAGGTTGATGGGGCGGTAAAGGAGATAGCGTCAAAAAAGCTTTCGTATATTTCTTTATCAACGTATGGTTTTAGGTTTCTCTTTTGAGATTCATAAGAAAATACCTGATAAGAAACAGACCGTTCCATATTACCGAAGATATTTTCCGTGAATTTTGGATAGGAAAACCAATAATAATGCGTAAAGTCAAGAAAGTTAATAATAAATAAAAATATCAGCGAAAAGAAAAAGTATTTACCCCGCTTAATTTTAGTAAGAAGAAGATTTGTTCCCAAAATACAGATAATTATGTAGACCGGGATGACAGCTATAATCCGACTAGCCCGATGAACCGAATCAACCAGCCCAAAAAGAAGCGGACCGGAAAAATAAGTAAGAACTAAAAAAGTCCAGAACTTTTTGAGCTTAATGGAATGAATAAACCCGAGAACAAAAAGGGGCAAGGTAGAAAGCAAAACCATGCCATGAAATTTAGTAGAATGAAAAAGGAGATCGTCACCCCGAATATATAGAAAAGTTAGATCGTAATGTGACAGATAAGCATATAAAAGATCATATAGATTGGTAAACTTGGGTCTGGCACCGCCAAAGATAGCCCCGGGATAAGCTTGGCTTATCGGGAAAATTGCTATAAAGAATGGGATGATGGTTAATACGAAAGGTAAAGTATCCGAAAACAACTTAAATAATTTAATTTTGGGACGATAATTTAAAAAAAGGATATAAATAAAAGTCAGAATAGTCCAAACAGGAACAACCGCCCTCATGCCTTTATAAGAGTAGAAAGAAGCTCCCAGACTAAGTCCGGCGAAAATTAGAAATTTTGGTTTTGGGAAGAGGCGATAATTGTTTAGATTTAAAAGCCAGATAAGAACAAAGGGCAGGGGCATAATATTGTCTAAACCGAGATGAGACTGTAAAAAGATTATTGGAGTAGTAAAAAATAGAACCATAGATAAGGTGGCATAGCGCCAGCCTAGAAGAGAATTCATCAATCTATAAAGCAAGTAGCCGGAAAAAAGAATTAATATGACACTGCTTAAACGAAGATTATAGATAGATATGCCAAAAATTTTGAAAAATAAAGTTATGTAGTATTGGGACCAAGGTTGCCGCCAGTCACTTTTATTGATGGAATTTACAAAGAGAGGCATAAAAACCCCGTTTTCGTCGTAACCGGTTCGGGAAAGAAGGGCAGCGTTGGTACCAAAAGCCGATTCGTCAGCGGTTAAACCCATAGGCGTTTCTGATAAACGATACGACAAGAGAAAAAAGAAAAAAACTAAAACAGAAAATAGCCAAAATAATTTATTTTTTAACATTGATAGTAATTAATTTTACCGCTAAAACTAAATTTAAAAGGCTAATGAATCTAATTGTCGGTTCGAATTTTAAAAGAGAAATAAGGAAAGGGAGGGGAGGTATCCACCATCCGTGGTAAACATTAAGAAGATGGGTAATAGTCAGAATGATGAAATATTTAATAAATTGTTTGTCAAAAAAACAAAGAAGATAAAGAGGGATTAGTATGGGGTATGAATAACGTTCGTGCATTCTGGTCAAAAAGACAAAAGAAAATAAACTTATTTTGACTAAAGTTAAGAGGATGTTTTTTAAATGGTAGTTGTTAAACAGTTTGATGGCAGAAAGGACAAGGTAAATAGTTCCGATTAGGGTGGAAAAGCCATAGGCTGATATAAGGGGTAGTATTTTAATTTCGTCAAGATGGGGAACAAGACCGAAAAACAGGGCCCAAAAATTAAAAGCATTGGCCGTAAGAAAGGGCATGATACCGGGAAGGAATATTTTTAAGTAGGAATTAAAAAGCCATGGTAAAAGGGGTCCGGTAGCAAAAGGATAAGCCAAAACTAAGGTAGTAACGACAGGTAAAAGAAGTGTCAGAATAATTTCTTTTGGATTTGGTTTATTTTTAAAAAAGATTACCAGAATTACGGGCAGAAAAATTAGGAGGCTGCTTTTGAATAAAAGACAAAGAGTAAAGCTGAGGGCACCAAAAATATTTTTGTTTTTGTAAAACAAATAAACTGACAATAGCCCCAAAAGATTAAGGAGAGATTCATTGCCTCCCCAAAGAGAGGAATTGTAAATAAGGGGTGGATAGAAAGCAAGGATTAGTGAGGCAAGCAGGGCAATTCTAGTTGAAAAATATTTTTTGATAAAAAGGTAGACAAAGTAGATAAGAAGAAGGTCCGAAAGAATAAAAGGAAGTTTTTCCAAAAAATAATTACCGTAGAGAAAATACCAGGACATTAAATTAGAGGGAAAAAGTGGAATGTGGACATTAATCCACCAAAGCAGGTTGTAACCAAAAAGATATGTATAGCGGACAGCTTGATAAAGATAAATATAAAGCATCGGCTGATTAGGGTGGGTGTAACCACCAAATTCCAACCAATCATAATAACCACGGAGAGGAAAATCGACAGCAAATTTTCCCCACCAATAATTAACTTCCACATCCTGGTGATAAGAAAAGGGAGCTAAAAACAGGCGAAGAACAAGAGCAAATAATATTATTTTTTTAAACCCAAAACTAGTTTTTGCCATTTTTGTCCGGACCAAATAACCAGATTAAGAAGGGTGTGGTATAAGACACCGTGATAAAGTTTACTGCTGGGAATCAGGCGATGCCATTGAGTAGCGGATGGAGCCAGAGACTTACCACTGGAGCCGTGGCGATGAATTACTTGACACGTCGGATAGAAATAGACCTGAAATCCATTAGCCCAAATTTGTCGGCAAAGCTCAAGATCTTCAAAATAGAAAAAATAACGTTGATCCCAGCCCCCAACTTTATTGAAAAGCTTCTTTCTGATCAGAATGGCTCCACCGGAAATTGACCAGACCGGAAGCGGTGTGTTACCTTGGGGAACATATTTGGAATAAGAGGGTTTATTTAACCAAAATTCCCTAAAAGCATTGGAAATAGTTTGTGGGGGAAATACAGATCCTTGTGGCGACAAATCAGGATTGAGAAAAGATGGACCAATCGCACCGATTTCTAAATTTTTTTTAAGAAAGGCCAGCATTT
The DNA here is from genome assembly GCA_002780135.1 of Candidatus Shapirobacteria bacterium CG06_land_8_20_14_3_00_40_12. GTDB lineage: Bacteria > Patescibacteriota > Microgenomatia > UBA12405 > UBA12405 > UBA12158. Next base: position 17,653 of record PEWA01000009.1, on the reverse strand, counting down.
TTGTCAAAGATGAATCAATTAACTCCATGTCAGAATTTAGAAAAAGAAGAAATTGACCATGGGCATATTTGAGGGCGGCATTGTTTCCCCGGGCGAAACCGAAGTTGGAGCCGGTATTGAAATAAGTTAAATCGTTTCTTTTGCTAAAAATTGAGGCAGTATTATCAGTGGATCCATTGTCAGCCACAATTATTTGATACCTGACCCCTTTTAAATTTTTTATGATAGTGTTGACACATTTTTTAGTAATAAGGGCTGTATTCCAGGTAAGAACTATAATGGAAAGGTCGGGAGGTGACATATAATCTATTTGAATAATGAAAAGACCTCAAGGTCGGTAAGTTGGGGAAAAGTAACCGGAGGTGGATATTTTTTTAATTGTCGGGAGGCAGCTAATATTATTTTTATATAATTGGGACCGGAAAGAATTCTTAAAAAAGAAAATAGGTGATTTTGGCGGAGTAAGGAAATATTGGAAATGTTTCGATGAACACAAATGAGATGGTTCCTTTCTTTGACGTAGGTTAAAAGAGTCTTGGGTTTCTTGGACATGGTCGATTCGTGTTTGTGCTCAACAACGGCTTTTGGCTCCCAGAGTAATTGATAACCGGAGCGCCACGCTCGAAGACCCAGATCCAGGTCCTCAAAATAGAAAGGTTTGTAAACTCCGTCAAAGCCACCCAAACGAAGAAATTCGGAGCGGCGGATAATAGATGATCCTCCGGAGATCCAGGCAGAAATATGGGTTTGAGTGGAGATTCCCGGTTCAATTTGAATATAACCATTTTTCCAAAATATTTTACCGTAGTTTTCGTGATTCAGTTCGGCAAAACCAACTCCAAATACTTTGGGGTCGGAAAAATGGGAAAGGCATTTACTGATATAGCCAGGATGGGGGTCAATGTCGCTATTAAGAAGGACTACCAGTTCCCCTTTGGCCCTGGAGACGGCGTTGTTGCTGTTTTTTCCAAATCCCTGATTTTTATGATGAGCCATGATTTTTATTTTGGGGTATTTCTTTTGAAGATTTTTGATAAAAGAGACACTATCATCCCCGGAAGCGTCGTCGGCAAAAATAATTTCGCTGGCTTCCGGTGAGGCCAAAATTACTTTTTCAAAATACTTTTTTAAAAGAGAGATACCGTTCCAGTTGGTGATAATTATCGAGATATTCATGGTTGGTTTATAATTTCTAGAAACTTTTGACTAAAGATTTCTTTGGAAAAACGTTTGGCAGATTTTTGAACGGCTAATGATAATTTTTGTAAATCTGATTTGGTATTGATTAAAAGCTGGGTTTTGGCTAAAAGATCTGGTGGAGTGTCCCAGAAATAACCGTCAACACCGTCAGTAATAATTTCTTTTAAACCACCTTTTTTGACCAGAAGAGGAACTACTCCTGAGGCCATGGCTTCGACCGGAGAAATACCGAAGTGTTCAACGTGTTGGGGAGACTTCGATTCATCTACGCCGAAGCCGGCGGCGTGCCAGTAAAGAGAACTTTTGGAGTAAATATCTTTTAAGGTCAAAAAATCGGGGTTAACGCTAAATTCTATAGGTAAGTTTAGGGCCAGTTGTCGGAGATGAAGTAGGTAGTGATTACGACTCGGATCACCCTGACTGCTACCTGCCAAAATTAATTTCCAATCAGTTTGTGGGTTTTGGTGAACAAACTTAGCAAAAACATCAATAAGAAGATCCTGTCGTTTGAGATTGAGAATGTTGTCAAAACGGCCAACTGATAATATTTGATTTTGTTTTTGTGGAGAAGAAGTAAAACTATCTACGGATACTGGTGGTGAAAGTACGGTTGTTTTTGATTTTAACCCCGGTTCAATAAAAGAAGCGGTAAATTCCGAATTACAAATAATACGGTGAATAAGACGTTTTTTTAATATAGTGTTAAAAATATTATGTTTAACATTTTTAGCAAAAGGAACCTGAATATGAAAGAGATTCTTTTTGGAAAAAAGATAAGGGAGACTACCATCACTTAAATAAAAGAGAACATCATATTGACGAAGAATTTGATATTTATAATTTAGAGATAGAAATTTTTGGATAAAAGACTTTTGGGGTGGCCGGTGAGAAATGAGACGGTCCGGTGATAACTGATCTTCAATCAGATCGAGATTTTGGGGAACCAATCCAAAAATGTCCGGAACCAGATTTAAACCGTTTAACACCAAAGAAAAACGACTTTCGGCAGTTTTGACGAGACTGGGGTCGCCTGACCAAAAAAGATCAACTTTCCAGCCGGCCATGAGTAATATTTCGGCTACTGTAAGGCAATATCTCTCTCCACCGCCAAAAGTATCAAGATAGGGGTCATAAACTGCGGCGCGTTTTACCATAGTGTTGAAGTTCCCAAAGTCTAGCATAAATGATAAAAGTATCGAAACTCTCAAAGATAGTTGAAATCCACCCAACGACTCCGTCCTTAAAAGATCGTTCAACCAGAAAACGTTTCCAAAATTTCCATAAATACATCCGGGGGAATCGCCACCAGGACATGGAGGGGTGGTGATTATTATATAAATCTTCGGCTTCCATGTCGGTCCAAGCAAGGGTTTTGTCAACCATTGTTTCCAAATTTCGGTGAGTATAATGCAATAAAGTGTTTTTTAAACATCCAAAATCCCCGGTGATTCGGGGCTCCTCGTGAAGAATACCCTTAAATCCACTAAAATATTGTTTTTTGAATAGTCTTTTAACAAAATCAGGGTAAGTTCCGCCATGCGTAACCTTTTGGCCAAGAAAATAATTTTGGCGCGGTATAACGTAATAACTATGTTGACCATTGTTTTTGATAGTCAACAATATTTCATCTTTAAGAGAAGTAGTGACCATTTCATCAGCGTCAACATAGAGAACCCAATTACCGGTAGTTGCGCTTAGACCGAAGTTACGCCACTTACTGAAGTTTTTGTTGTATTCATCAGAGATCTCCAGAATTAAAGTTTTCGGAAAAAGATCCCGAATGATTTCTTTGGTGGAATCGGAAGAATTAGCCAGAACAACAACTAACTCATCGGCAAAAAGACAGCTTTTTAAACAAGTCTCGATAACTTCTGCCTCGTTTCCAGCCAAAACAACTATGCTTAGTCGGGAATGATTTATTTCCATGAGCCTTGGTTGAGACGACCTAAATAAAAATCAACCACTCCCCTTTTTTGCCAAGGACGACCAATAAAAAGTTGATTGAGTGATTCCCGAAAAACTGCAAACTTAGTGCGTAAGCAGGCATAACGGTAAGTAAAAAGGAGGCGATTTCGAGTAAGAAAGTAATCATGAAGATTTGAACCGGAACCGGAAGAACCAGAATTAACATGCCAAATAATAGAGTCAGGAATTACTCTTAGTTGATAACCGGACCTGATGGCCCGCCGGGAAAGATCAACATCTTCAAGATAGAGGTAATACTTTTCGTCAAAAAGACCAACATCTAGAAAAAACTGCCGACTAACCATGAAACAACAACCACTAATAAAATCAGATGGCGGAAGGTGAAGGTCATATTGACCCCTGTCAACCTCGTCGATACCCAAATTGCTGCCGTAAATATTTTGCCAGTCAATAATTCCGCCAATTGACCAGATAACTCTACCAAGGTCCTTTTTTGTATAACGGTCTTTATGAAATTCAAAACCCGGGGCAAAATATATCTTGGGTGCTAAAAAGCTTTTGGGGGTGTGTTTAATAATCTTAAATAACTTCTCCAGAAACTGGGGATGAAACAAAACGTCGTTATTAACGATAAGAAAATAGTCATATTTATTTTTAAGTCCATACTTAATACCAAGGTTATTACCACCAACGTAACCTAAATTGGTTTTTGTTTTTAGAATGGTAACAGAGGGGTTTTTATTAAAAGTATTTTCAAATATTTTGACGGAATCATCAGGAGAGCCATTGTCTATTAAAATAATCTGATAATCGAAACCAGAGTGTTTGGTTTTAAAAAATGAATTGACCGTATCCAAAGTAAGTTGGGGTTGTTTCCAGTTGAGAATAATGACAGCAACTTTTGGAATCATTTAAAAGTTTTTAGTTAGACGGTCAAAAAAGAACCGAAGACGGATAAAAAATATTTTGATAGGATTTTTACTATAAACCTGCCTAAAATATTTTGTGAACCAATAGGAATATTCAAAGACGCTTTCCTGACTAGCCGAAACAAATGAATCCTTGGCAACAATTTTTTCGGAAGCTCCTTGTTTTTCCCAAAGGCGAATATAAATTAGGGCGATAGCAAAAGACTGTAAGACAGAAAAAACTAAACCATGGATGCCATCTTTGTAACCTTCGGAGGCAAAAAATCGGCTGTTAAATTCCTGGATTGGTTTTAGGACAAAGTCGCTGGTTTTGAGCTTGTAGTCGGCTGCGGCTAACTCGTCAGCCTGAATTGAGCTGTAACGAAGGGCGCGACTGACAAATTGAACAATTGATTGATAATTATTATGGCGAATAGCCATTTTTTCAGAATCAAGCAGGGTTAAGCCATTACCTTTAGTGGTCGGAAGACTGTGGATTTCCTTGTTCCAGTTGACATATCCACGCTTAAAAAATCGAATTAAGTAATCCGGCCACCAATTGGAGTGACGAAACCATTTACCTAAAATTATATTCTTGCGGGGGATACGAATATAGTCAACGTCAGGGCGGGTGACAAGACGTTTTAATTCACGTTTAAGCGATTTGGGAAGATATTCATCGGGATCCAGGAGGATTATCCAACGGCCAGTAGCCTTTGACAGGGCAAAATTTCTAGCTGGTTCGACATATTTTTTGGGTTTGAACGAAAATACTTTGGCACCAAAGTTTTGGGCAACAGAGACACTGTTGTCGGTAGAATGCATGTCAACTACAATTATTTCTTCGGCGAAGCCGGTGAGTGTTCGAAGACATTTATTCAGAGAGTCAGCTTCGTTTCTAACATTAATTACAGCAGAAATTAACGGCCTCATGGTAATAGTTTATCACCTTTGGACCCGATAAATTAAAGTTTCCTGATTGCTAAATATTTTATTTAGGTAAAGATTATCAACGTTTTGTTTATTAAATTCTCTTTGGTTGCCTACTAGGTATATATAATCGATTTGATTGTTGACCAAAAAACCACGATCCTGGTAAATATTCTGTTGTTTAAAAAATTTGAGTGAGTTAAGACGTCGAGACTGCCAATCGTACCCGGAATTAGCCAAATTCATTTCATCTTCAAGATAGGTAATATGTTTTGAGTAGGCTGAAACATAGGCGGTAGTTTCATAGACATAAAGAGGCAGCGGTGTCTTTAAAAATTTTGATCTTAAAAATTTATCATAAGGAAAAGTTAGGACAATTCCGGGTGGTTGGGAAGACAAAAATGACAAAGCCTGTAATTCGGAGGCAGGGATGTTGGCAGGGGCCGGGTTACCTAAAAATTGGGGTAATGATCCGACAAGCGGCGGTAAAAGTGATAAGAGCATGATTAGTATTAACCAATATTTTCTGTTATTGATTAAAAAACAGGTGAGGGGGATATTTAATAAAAAAAGAGCGTAATACAAAAACTGGATCGTATTCCAACTGGTACCTCCCTGAATAAAGAGGGTAGGAATTAACATCAAAATAAAACTACTTAAAAAGATGGCCGAGTTTAACCACGATTTGTTTTTGACCCAATCCAGAACTGCCAAAATCCGCCAAGCAAAGTTACCAGCAACAAAGATCAGGAGACCAAGCAAATAGATGAAAAATAAGAAAAAGGCATGGTTGCCACCGGACTCGAAACCATAACGAAGCGAGGCGAGCTTGGGGATAAATAGACGTTCCGGAGACTCAATCAGTGAATTGATAAACCAAAAAGGTTTAAAGACTAAAAGAGATGATGATTGAGGGTTAAATTTGAAAAACAGAAGAGTGGCTAAAAGAAAAACTATAGAAAATTTTATAAAATAGCGGCGGTTTTTTAGACAATATATCAAAAATAGAAAGTAGGCTCCTAAGGCTGAATATATTTTTATTACAGGAAGTAGAATAAGAATAAAGATAACGACAATTTGATGAAATTTGGTTAATACTACCGGATGTTTTATCAATATTAAAATTAAATATGTCAACAGAAGAATAGAAAGAGCAAAGGGTGGATTGAGCTGGTTACTCGGACTTTGCATGGCCCAAAATAATGACTCGCCATCGAAGGATCCCGATCTAAAATATGACACCAGCCAACCAAAGGAATTATTGGCGCTATTGAGAATCATTAACAAAAGACCACCTTCAAATTTATTAGTAAGGGCATATCCCACTCTGAAACTTAGATATATAAAAAGTGAAGCGGAGATTAAAGGAAAAAGTTGAAATAACCAAAACGGAGACGAAATATGGGTAAGTTTCGACAAAGTAGAGATGATAATGTCAAAAAAAGGATGGTAGTTTTTTAAATACTCACCGGAATATATAGGCATTTTTATAGAGAGAGGATTGTCAATGTGATTTATCAAACTAAGATGCCAAATACCATCATGCCCGTTTGGACCCCAAAAGGAAATACCATTATCGGATTTTAGACCACTTCTGAGAACCGGAAGGACCTGGATAAATAGACAAATCAAAAAGAGAATAGAAAAAATTATTTTTTTGATTGCAATTTTTTTATTTGATGGTAAAACCATTGAACTTCCTGAAGGTTAAAAATATATAAATATAAAATATATAAGAAAATACCCCCGGATATTTTTAAAATTAACTGATGGAAACTTGGTAACCCAAGTTTGTTGATGGCCAAACACCAAAATATAACTAAAAGAGTACCCAAAAACGGTTTTTTGATATCGGAGACAACATTGACATTAAAATGGATTTTGGCCAAATACCAAACAATAAAAGAGCTTAGACTGACAAAGAGTGCGGCCACTGAAGCACCAACATAGCCGTACTTTAAGCTTAGAATCGGATAAAATATCCAGGTTAATACGGTCCACATAATCATTAGTTTGGTGGTAATGGCAATTTTGCCAACAGCATTGAAGGCGTTGGTTAAGGGGGTGGTGACGGCAGCAATGGCATAGGAGGCAGCGGTAAAATATAGTGGGATGATAGCCGGTAGCCACTTGGCGTATTTGGGAATAATCATAATAATATCAGCAGAAACCAAGGATATCCCTGCAAGAATCGGAAAAACAACTAGTGAGATACAATAAATACTACGGCTGATAAATCTTTTTAACAAAGGCAAATTATCTTGAACCCGGGAAAATGTAGGAAAAGTAACTTTCATAATAGCATCCATAAATGAAAGCGGTATTCGCGGTCCTTTTCGGGCCCAGGATAAAATTCCAAATCCTTCCCGGCCTATAATTCCGGCAACCAATAGGTCTGACAGACGGTCTTTGGCCAAGGCAATAAATGAATTTAACTGATATGGGATTCCGAAGCGGAGAAGCTTTTGGGTTGATTTAAAATTTAAACTAAATCCGATACTCCAGGGTGAAAGGCGATACATGATGATCAAGCCGATAATACTCTTGATAAAGGTAGCGATAGAGTAAGAAAAAATTCCATATCCAAGATAAGCAAAAATTACGGCGATGATGTAAAACAAAAGATTTTCAATCAAGTCAACAAGTGAGATTTGTTTGAAATCAAGTTTCCTTTCAAGCAAAACCGAGGGGATGGTTTTGAGGGAAGCGGCAATGAATGCAAAACAAAGCGAAACAACAATGGAGAGTTCTCCCCAGCCGTAATTATGGGATAGGGCAATCCGAGGATAGATAAGGGCGACAATTATTAAACCTAGGGTAACCAGTAGTTGCTGGATAGTAAAAGTAGACTTAAGTTCGTGGTGACTAACTTCTTCTTTTTGCTGTATAAGGGCAGAAGCTAAACCAATATCGGAAAAATAACCCAGAATCGAAATCGACTCGGAGACAATGGCAAAAAGTCCGACTTCACCTATACCTAATTTTAAAGTCAGAATAAAAAAACCAATGGTACCAATAAATTGAATCGCCATGTTTCTTATTGATAGGAACAATATGCTCTTGGTGGTTTTGGATTTTATTTTTTCGATTTCAAGAATTTCCATATAAGAAAAACCCACGATAGTAATGATAAATAATTGGCAATAGTTCTGACGGGGGTATTTCGAAGCTTTAGAAAAAGCTGGTGGTTACCCGGACCGAGTTCAAAACGGATCCTACCCAGAATTGGTTCAATTTGGAATTTTATTGGTGTCTGGCGGTCATAAAGTGTAAATTCCGGAAACGCCAGACGCGAGAGTGTAAGAGTAGCTTTTTCTTTTAAGTCAAGATTAAAAAATAACCAATCGGTTCCTGATTTTGTTCCACTGGTTTGATAGGACACCTTGGGGGAGATTTCATCGATTATGCCACTTGGAGGGGAAATGGCAGCGGTTTTGGCACTTTGGGGTAGATAATCAAAAGAACCGGAAGTAATTTGGTTGGTCCAGGCTATGCCTGACATTTTTTGGGCGTCGGTAACCGGTCCGTGAGTGATAGGAGTAAGGTGTTGCCAATTGATAATCAGAAGTATCAATACAAGAGGAAATATTATTACAAAAGTGGGTTTGGGATTGAACTTGAATTTATTAAGATAAAACCCCAAGGATCCAACAGAAAAGGAGAAAAGAAAAGCAGAAATGTTTAAGAAACGCCAAGGAAATTGAACTTTTTGAAGCGGTTGAAAGAGCTGCCAAAAAAGAAAACTTTTTTGATGGGCCATAAAGGTAGAAAAGAAACCAAGAAGAACTAGAAATATGATTAACAAAACAGTTTTGAGGTGGATTTTGCGATAATATAGGTAGAAAGAAAATATTAGGATTAGTGACGGTAAAAGCCAATGAAGATAACCAACCATAAAAGACATTTGATCTTCAGTCCCCCAAACAGATGGACCCTCGCCCCAGAAGTTACTTAGAAATAGCTGTTTTAAGGAAGCAAAATGGGCCGAATAGTGATAGTAGCCAGAAAACATGGAATCAATTTTGACAAGTCGGCTCTCAAATAATACCGGAAGAGTAAAGAAAGCGGAAAGTCCGAATGAAAGAAGAGCGGAAAATAATAGATTTTTAATTACGGAAGAGGACAAAGGTTGATGAAATAACCAAAAAAGAACCCAAATAACGATAAAAGGAGCAAAAGCGAGCATCATAGGATTGTGTGACAATAAGACCCCACATATCGACAGGGAAAGAAAAAGAAGATAGTAGGTCTGATGTTTTTTGGCGGTAATTAGCCGGTAGGAAAAATAAAAGATCAGAGGAAAAAATACGGAAGCCCAGGCTTCATTCATAGCTCCACGAACATAAATGTTGAGATTTCGATAGGGGGCGTAAACATAAAACAAGGTTGACAAGAATGCCCCCAAAGGGCCAAAGAATATAGAGGCACATAAATACATAGCCAAAGCTGAAAAAAGTATCTGACTTATAGCTGTTAATTTGACGGTAGTAATGAAACTGAATCCAAAAACACGAAAAAATTCACCGACGACATAGGGAAGAGGTGGA
>PEWA01000009.1:0-8008 GCA_002780135.1 Candidatus Shapirobacteria bacterium CG06_land_8_20_14_3_00_40_12 | reverse complement strand
AAAAGTAAGAACAACAGAATTTTAATCTTCATAGTTTATATAGAAGAAGTTGACTACCATCAGGCTTGGTAAAACTTTGAGTTAGTGACAAACGATCAAGGGCGGATTGAGAAAGTGTCTGTTTGGGTGAGTTTAGTAGAAGATAAACATCGTCGCCGAAGTTTTTAGCGTCAATTAACTTGGCGGGAATTTGGGTTAAACCGGTATCTAAACCAAAAACTGTCAGATGGGGAATACTGTCAGTGTAGATTTGAAGACCATCGGGAAGAGTACCAAAATATCCTTCGGTGCCGACAATAACATTGTAATTAATGGAGCGGGAGATAAGATAATCGGCCACCGACTTAATCCCCCAGCCGGCAGTCCAACCTTCAAGATAACCACTTTCGGAAATGGGCAGTTTTACGTTAAAAGGCCTGAAAGATACCATAAAAAGCCAGTAAAAATTAGGTAAAAAGCAAAGCAAAATAATTAATATTTGAAGTTTAGTTGATTGAAAAATTTTTTTAGTATGACGAATATATTTAATTAACGACAAAGAAAGAAACAGGATTAAAGAAGGCGATGTGAAAAGAAGATAGCGGCCAGTAAAAACTTTAACGAAACTTAGATTGGTCAGGGTCGGTAAAAGAAAGAAGCATAAAATGAAAAGAGAAGGGCGGGTTAGAGATTTTGATTTTACCAACGGTATGGCAAAGGCAATTATTGACAGGACCAGGAAAGGAAGTGATAGGTATTGAAGATAATAGACGAAAAGGTCTTTTAGATGAGGGATAAGGGGATCAAGAGGGTGACGAAGAATTTCAGAAAGAGGCCAGACATAATCAAGATTTCGGAGAGCGATTTGTTGAAATTGGGGACCGAGACGAAGAAGATTATATATTAGGAAAGCGATAAGGGCCGATAAAAGAGGATAATAAAATTTTTTGCTTGACGACAGTAGAACAAAACCTAGATTAGATAAAACCACAAAATAAATGGCAGGTGACTTGGTTAGCCAAGCCAACCCAAGAGCTAAACCTAAAAACATGGATATATCAAGACGGGGGTATTTAGCTAAAAGTATAGTAAAAAAGAGAGTAAGGATGCCAAATAGGGAAAGTAAACCATCGGGAAGGGCCAAACGATCGAAAAAGAAAGTCAGAGGTAAAAACAGATAAACCAAACCGGGGATTAATGATAGAAGGGGATATTTATTGATAGAATTTAAAATAAAAATATGAGGTTGTTTGGTTTTTGAGGAAAAATTAAGATAAAGAGAAAATGTCAAACAAAGACTGATTAGGGAAAAAAGACCAACAACAACCGATAAAGTTCGACCGGCTAAAAGAGGATCAGAAATAATTTTAAAAAATGGAACAGTTAGCCACATGAAAAGAGGTTGTTTTCCATCTGAAAGAGGAACAAATCTCAGAGTTTCGACATTTTTAATAAGTTGTGACCAGCGAAGATAGATGGCCTCGTCGCCAAAGACGGGAATTGAAGTGAGGTTCTGGAGACGGGTAAGAAGATAAATAAAAGACAAGATAATGAGACCGAAAATAAATTTAGGTTTGATCATAGAAACCTCTTAAATCGTTTAACTTTACCCGGTAAATTTCTGAAATCATTTGGAGAGACTCTTTTTTGAAACGGGCGGCATCATCTCCCTTGGTAGTGCTGGTGTCTCTGTTTTGCCACTCAACCTCAACTTCCATGATTTTGGCGCCAAGCTTTTGGGCCATAAAGAGAAGCTCGACATCAAAAGCTGAAACCCGCCAGCCGGAATGAACTGATTTTGACTGAAAAAATTGAAGCCGGGGAAATAAATTTAGGGCGAGCTTAGTTTTAATTACTTTGAAACCGCATTGGGTGTCAATTAATTTAGGTAAAAGTACCAGGCGTCGAAAAAATAAAAAGGTTTGAGCCATGAGTTTTCGCAAAATACTATTACCATTTCGGCGTGAACCTCGTGAACCAATGACAATGTCGTAATTTTGGTTGAAATACGGGATTAATTTATTTATTTCTTTGAGAGGGGTAGATTGGTCCATGTCAGTAAAGAGGACGAAAGGATATTTGGACTCTTTTATCCCATTCCAAACAGCTCCGGGTTTGCCTCCATGGGGAAGGTTTAACACTCTAAATTTAGGATGGCTTTGAGTAAATTCCCTAAGTATGGGCAGACTATTGTCGGTAGATTCATCATTACAGATTAGTACCTCCCAAGAATATTTTTGTTTGACCAGAAAACGGTTTACTTCTTTTAAAACTCCCCGCTTGAGATTATTTTCTTCGTTGTAGCAGGGAATAACAATGCTGATGGCAAACATGTATGTAGATTATAAGTGGTATGATCGTTTTATGAAAGTGCGCTTGATATTGGGGGTGATTTTAGTGTTGGGATTTATTTGGCGAATTTATAATTTTGAAAAGGGATTTTCTTTTGCGCACGATCAGGATTTGTATTCATGGATTGCCAAGGATATTTTAATAAACCACCACCAAAGACTGATTGGTCAGGTAACCAGCGTTGAGGGGGTATTTATTGGCAGTGCTTACTATTATTTAATGGCAATATTTTATTGGATATTTAATCTAAATCCTCTGTCGGCGGTGATTCCGACAGTGGTTGGAGGATTGATAACTATCGGTAGTATTTATTGGATATTTTCCCGACACTTCGGAAAGTATATTGGAGCTATCGGAGCATTTATCTATAGTGTTTCCTTTGGTGTCGCGGCATATGACCGATGGTCGGTGCCGACTCAACCGACAATGCTGTGGTCAGTCTGGTACCTCTTGGTCATTCTGGAAGCGATTAGGGGTAACCAAAAGATTATCTATCTTTACGCGGTATTACTTGGTTTATTGTGGCAAATCCATATTGCCCTGCTGCCGGTGGTAATTATTCCAATGATTGCATTTGGTTTAAGAAAATTTGAAATAAAGAAGATGTTGATAGCCGGAATAATATTAATGCTCACAGCATCCCCTTTCTTTATTTTTGAAATACGACATAATTTTTCTCAAAGCCGGGCAATACTAAATGGTTCACAAAAGGAAATGGGAGGCCCAACCGGGAAAATGAAGGTAATTAAGGTGTTAAACGCTTCGGGAAAAGAAATACAAACAAGGTTATTTTTTGGCTGGGATAAATTTAGTAAAAGTGAATATTGGTGGTTTGGTTATTTGGCCGTGTTTACTTTTATATTTTACAAAAAACGGGAGTGGCGGCGTCATTTATTTATTTTGAGTCTGTGGCCAATCTCAATGCTGGTAATTCAGTTTTGGTCAAAAAGAGTAGTGTCGGAATATTATTTTTCTAATATTTTGCCGGTGGTTATTTTGATATTATCGATAGCTTTAAGTGAAATTAGACGAAAATATATTATATTGGGCTTGGGTTTGGGTTACTTTCTTTTGAATTTGGGGTGGCTGGTTAACAAAAGCGAATTGGACCATAGTTATTATTACCGAAACAAATTAGTTAAGGCCATAAAAGCCGATGTAATTAAAAATAAATATTCCTGTGTGGCAGTCAATTTTATTGCTGATCCGGGATTTTCCTGGGGATTTAGATATCTGTGGTGGTACAACGGAGTTGGGGTGGTTAAGGCCAGCACGCCGAATATTCCGATTTATAACGTGTTTGTACCGGCGCCCCTGGGAGACAAAGATAAGGCTCAATATTTTGGTCGTTTTGGGTTGGTGAGACCGGAAAATAAAATATACTCAATAAATCCTGACGATTGTAAAAAAGACGAATATCAACTGGAGCCGATGTTGGGATACGTAGAATAGGTTATTGTCTTAATCTTTTTTCAAAAGTCACGCCGCCGAGGCGGGAAGAGATAATTAATTTGTCCTGAGAATATTTCGATAGCCAGAAAGATAATTTGTCGGGATTTTCGTTGTCGACCTCGTAGATTAGGTAACGGACAGAAGAATCAGGCAAAAAATTAGAACAAAGTTTATTGATCAGATAGTTGTAGGTAGTCGGAGTAACGGGGGGAACGTAGATGTCAAGAGTACCCTTTTCTAAGATATTTTCCTGACAAGCGCGATTAACGGCAAAAAGTGAATTTCCCAGAGTAATGTGAGTCGGACCATCAATGCCGGCAGTGAGAAAGTTTTTTAGATGGACGTAGTTGCCATTAAAATAGTAAATCAAAGATAGTAATGGTAATAATAAAGAAAATGGAAATGAAAAAGAATTTATTAAAATTGAAAATAGAATAATAAAAGCCGGAAAATAGCCGATGAGATAATAGTCATATAAACGGCCATAATTACCGACAAAAAATAGTAATAAAATAAGCGGAATAAAGAGCCAAAGAAAAGTTAATTTATAGAGTGGGTTGAGCCAAAGATTTTTGGTTTTAATAATTAATGCCAAAAAGAAAAAGAGAAGAGCTAAAAGAGACCAAGAGGTTAAATCGGTATCGAGCTTGGTAAAGAAGACCTGATAATAAAAACGAAGACGCTCGATTAAAAATGGAAGGCTGGGGACGGCAAATGAACTACCTGAAAGAGAATTTACCTGTCCACCCAAAAAACCAATTAAGGTTTTGGTGGCAGGAAAGGAGTTTTTGATCTCAAAGGCCAATTGGGGTAATAATAGGGCGCCAAAGACTAAGGCTGATTGAATCCAAATTCGAGGTTGGATTTTTTTAATAATTTTTAGATTGAGAATAAAAAATAAAATAAGAATGGGGAAAAAGAAAATGGCTGAAGCGGCTTCAAGCTGAAGAGACAAACCCAGAATAAGAAATAAAGGGGGTAGATATTTATATTTTTTATCAACGATTATCTTGAGCATAAAAAGCATAATTATTAAAACAAAGGTGGGGAGAGGTGAGGGATTGCTAAACCAACGGCTGGAGTGAATCAGGTAACGGCTGAAGGCCCAAAAGACAGCTCCCAAAATGGCGGTATGGGAATTTGAATATCTTTTTAATAAAACATAGATAAGTGGAATAGATACAGACTCAATAAACACAATAAATAGAGAGGCCGCTGCCGGAGAACCACGACCAATAATATAGCCGGGGGTAATCAGGTAGTACCAGAAAGGACCAAGATAGAGTCCGGCAATGCCGGTAGTGGGCCCAATAGCCGGAAAATTTTTAAAAGAAATTATGTCGGCAGCAATGGCAGCATCCCGGCCCTGATCGTAGTAGAAGCCTAAAAGGTCCCCTTGCCGGTAGCAACGAAGAAAGAGGCCTAAGAACCAAATCAAAATAATTGGCCAATGCTTTTTTATCATGTACCGGTTGGATTATGAATCAACTTGAAGATTTTAATACCGTTTATCTCCCATTCCTTTTCAATTTTTGCCCAACCAAAGGCGGCAATCCCCCATTCAGGGTTATTGATTGGAGCACAATCTATTTGAAAAGGCTCACAAACAACAAAAAGCTGATCGGAAATTTTATCGCGAAGGTGAAAATAGTTTGATGGTTTATTGGCCGTTAGAAAATAGAGATAACCGGGGTCGTAATTCATTTTAGCTAAAAGAGCAAAATTAAATGGCTCCCCCCGAGAGGATTGAATAATAGATGAAGTAATGGCTGCTGTTGTTTGAAGTTGGCGAGGTGGAGACCAACGGAAAGGATTTTGAAGCAGTGAAAAATATACTAATACAGCCAGAAGAAGACTTCCAAGTAGTTTACCTAACCGGTTTATACCTAACCCAATCAAAATAAAAATAACGGGATAAATAAAGCCAAAATAGTGGTCATAAATATGCTGTTTGTAGAGTGCTAGACCGGTTAATCCGCCCAAAAACCAGACAAGACAGAGATAATATTTTGACCTTTGTTGGGAATCAAACCTGTTTTTTAAAAGCATTAAGATTAGTAGGGTAAAAAAGACAATCGAAACATAGATACCAATAACTTCGTTTTTACCGGCCAAAAGACGGGTGCTGATTTCAGAAAACATTTCCGGGAGCTTGGGTAGGGCTTTGTAGGCCTTGAGGTTGACGGTAGTTTCCCTCTGACCGAAAAAGGTAATAATGGCACCCATATTTTGACCTCGGTGCTTAATATCAAATAATATTTGAGGAGTAAATGACAATAGGAAAATACCAATTGCTATCAAGATAGGCTTAAGTTCAATCCGGGAATAACTCTTTAAAATACTAAAAACGGCCGGAAAAAGTAGAAGCAGAGCCAAATAGTGGGAGTTGAGGCAGAATATAAAGGCCAGTGAGGCTAAAATATACCGTTTTTGAGTTAAAAAGTAGATGAAAAGCAAGGAAAAGAGAGGCATGATATTGGGATTCCAGGAAAAAGAGCTATATTTAATAACCACCGGTGAAAGAGCGTAAAGAAGGGCGGCTATCAACCCGACATAGCGGTTAAACCAGAGAGAGGCGATTTTATAAAGAAGAAAAACGGTGAGCACGCCTAAAAGGGAGATAAAGGCAGCCGGACCAATCGGGTTAAATAAAGCCAAAAGTAAAGCCGGGGCAATAAGGTAATAGTAATAGGGACCAAGATACATATTACCAATACTGGTTTGGGGGCCGATAAAAAATAGATTACCGTTTTTTAAAAAGTCACGGACAATTACTACATCCCGACCCTGATCACCCAGAAACTCCATATATTCGGAAAGACGGTAAAGCCGACAAAAAGCGGCGATCAATATGATGGTAATAATCGGCCAGTGTTTTTTTAGGAAGAAAAATTTAGTTTGAGCCAAAGTCTAATTAAATCTTTATAACCGGCTATGACTACGTTTAATTTAGCACCGGTAGCAACACCTTCAGTTCGGGGATAGTGAGAAACCCCGACTTCAACGATTTTAAAACCGGCTTTTTTGGTTTTGATAAGAAATTCTGAGGAAATGAACGGTCCGCGTTCAGCTTCCAGCTTGGGGATAGTTTCAATAACTTTCTTTTTGACTAATTTAAAACCACAGTCAATGTCACGGACTTTAAGGCCAAAAAACATGTAAGGTCCCAATTGCCAAAGCTTTGATCCCCAGATCCGGTAAAAAGGAACTTTGCGACCTAAATAATAACCAATAACCACATCAGCTTGAGATTCTTTTTGGGCGGCTAAAAGCTTATTTATGTCCTTAAAATCAAACTGACCGTCAGCATCAATAAAGCTAATCCAATCATACTTGGCAGTATAAAAGCCGCTTTTGAAAGAAGCACCATAACCACGGTTTTGGGTGTGAGTGACTATTTTGATGTTTTGGGGATATTTCTTTTGAAGCTCAAGGGCGATCTTTCCCGTTTTATCTTTTGAACCGTCATTGACGATAATTAATTCCCAATTTCTGGCTACACTTTTTAATATAGGCAGAGTTTTATTGACGGTTGATTCCAGATTGGCTTCTTCGTTGTAGCAAGGCAAAAAGAGTGAAAGTTCCCGGAATAGAAAGGGCATAGAAAGAGTATATCAGAGGGTTGACAATGAGAAAATATAGGATATACTATCCTCTAATATAAGTTATTTAGCAGGTGAAACAAAAATATTTTAATTTAAAATTGATTTCAGTATTGGCGGGATTCTTGGCGTTTGGTCTAATTATGCCCAAATTAGCTTTAGGCCAATATTATTCCCAGGGAGAAACCAAAAGATCACTCTCTATTGATAAAAAGATTCGTCCTATAAATAGCAATAAGTCTTTTGACAACATCGATAAGGATGAAAAATCATTTGTAGAGGGCGACAGTTTGGATTTTTCAATATTGGTGGAAAATACAGGCAATCAAGAATTGTCTAATTTGAAAGTCAATGATTATTTACCTGCTTACCAAAATATCATCTTTAACCCGGGTAATTATGACAAAGATAACGTTAATATAAATTGGGTAATCGACCGATTAGGTGTAGGTGAAAGCAAGGTTTTTACTATCAGAACGAAAATCGGATCGATTATAACAGCTTACAGTCAAATGATTACCAATAAAGTTTGTGTTAATGGAGACAACTTGTCTGACTGCGATTCCGCTTCGTTTTTCGTAACTGGCAAATCAGTACCCAGCACCGGATCTGGGGGAATATTG
>PEWA01000039.1:5233-5750 GCA_002780135.1 Candidatus Shapirobacteria bacterium CG06_land_8_20_14_3_00_40_12 | reverse complement strand
CTTGGACTCCTCTTTGGTAAAGTGGGTCAAAGTATCCTTGGCTATATCAGCTTCATTTAGCATGATTATAGGATATCAAAAAATCAGATTGGTGTCAAGAAACTCCCTTTCTTTATCCTATAATGCGGGTTGTGGCTAAAAGTATGGATGATAACTGGGAATTGTCAAACGAATACGCTGACAGAGTAGTTCAACTTTGCAAAGAAGGGGGGGTTGTTCCATTAAAAATATTGGAAAAAACCATAAGTAATATATTAAAACGTAGTGGTGGCGGTGTTCTAATAAACCAAACATTTGACGAGGTTCAACAAGATCTTGATTTATCTCCAGAACAACTAGGCGCATTGGTCTCTGGGCGTTCAGTAATGGTGACCCGGGAGCAAATGTTTTCAGATAGGTCAGATGTTATGGTTCAGGAATGCATAATTCGACCAAGGCGTAATTCACGGCGGGCGTGACTTTTGTTTAACAATATTATTTGAGATCATCTGAAATAATAGCTTCAAGTTCTTTGAGA
>PEWA01000039.1:241-5206 GCA_002780135.1 Candidatus Shapirobacteria bacterium CG06_land_8_20_14_3_00_40_12 | reverse complement strand
AATAGCTTCAAGTTCTTTGAGAGGCGGGTATTTATCAATGAGGGCGACTTCATTGTTGATCAATAAGATTGTTTTACCCTGTAGGCCCATACTATAAACCCGATGCATGTCCTGAATGTATTCGGGGTCAAAGTCTATTTGAAGACGCTTGGCAATAATTTCAATATCGATAAACATCTTTTTGCCGGCCGGTGAACCACGATCATAGAGCTGGATGCGCATAATTAATTATAAAATACTCATGACCTAAAGGCCATGGTATTGTGTTTCGCTTTATTTTTTTATGTCTCTGCGATAAATCGCAGTTTATTGGATCTCTTGAAATAATTCTAATCTGGGATTGATGTCTAATTTTGAATCATTAATTGATTTGTCTTTTTGAAAACGATAAAAGGCGACCAGAGCAATCATGGCGGCATTGTCAGTGTTGAGCTTCTTTTGAGGTGGAAAAAAGATGGGCAGAGATTTGGTTTTGGCAAATTTCCGCAATTGACGGCGGAGAGTCAGATTGGCCAAAACTCCGCCGGAAGCCAGAAGAGAGGCTGGATGATATTTGTCAATAGATAAGGAAAACTTACGGATTAAGTGCTCAAATACCGAGGCCTGAAAAGTGGCAGAAAGATCGGAAAGACAAGAGGCAATTTTGGTGGCAGACCAATCTTTGATTTGATAATAAAAAGAGGTTTTAAGACCGGAAAAAGAAAAATTTAAAATGCGGCGGGGTTGGAGCGGTCGGGGTAATTTTAAAAAATCAGTTTGACCGGCTGTGGCGATTCTTTCAATGACCGGACCACCCGGGTAACCGAGGCCTAAAAGTTTGGCTGATTTATCCAAAGCTTCGCCGGCGGCATCGTCCAGAGTCTCCCCCACTACCTGATAATTTCCAATGGCTTTGATTAAAACAATTTTGGTATGACCGCCGGAAACGGTCAGACCAAGAATGGGAAAGGAGGAAGTGAAGCGGGGTAGGCCATTTTTATTTTTAAGAAAAACGGACAAAAGATGACCCTCAACATGATTGACGGCCACAAAGGGAATATGGTTAGTTTTGGCCAAGTCTTTGGCAAAGTTAAAACCGATACTTAGGGCAATCCCTAATCCCGGACCGCGAGTGGCGGCGATTAAGTTGATGTCCTTTAGTGTTTTCCCTGACCGTTTAAGGGCTAAAGTGACAATGGCCGGAAGACGTTGCTGGTGGGCTCGTTTAGCAATATCGGGAACAACGCCACCATAGACGGAATGAAGATTTATCTGGGAAGAAATAATGTTGGATAGAATCCGGTCGTTGTGCAAAACCGCGCCACAGGTATCATCGCAACTGGTTTCAATGGCAAGAATGTACATGGGGGTATTATAGCTTGAAGAAAATACAATTTAGTGTATTTTGGGTGGATATTAAATTACCCAGGTCTGATATCAATCGACGATGACATAACGGAAAGTTTCAAAATTTTTCTTGTTTTCCGGATCCCATTTTTTGGTAAAAAAATCAGCCGATCCTTGGGCATCTTTAACCGAATATTGAGATGAGTGTTGGGCGTGAGCGGCAACTCTTTTGACAATAAAATCGGTCACATCAACAAAGATGCTATCTTGGTGATCGTAAGAGTCAACAAAGAGAAATTGAGTGCAGATCCAGGACTGGGCCTGCGGATCCTGAAAATGCTCGGGGTAAAAGAGAAGATCCCGGGCATAGGGGTAGGAGGCATCTATAACAACTTGACCGGTGTAGCGGTGATCACGATGATTAAACCAGCTGACATTTTGGTCAAAACGAATAACTAAATTCTGGGGATTGTGGGTAATAATCAGATCCGGCTGAAACAGACGGATTTGTCGGGCGACCTTACCAATTGTTTCTAAGTTATTTTCAACTTTACCGTCACCGAGCCGAAGATAAATATTATTTTCGGAAGTAATTCCCAGCTTCGACATGGAGGCGGAGTCTTCTTTTTCGCGAATAGATAGCAACTCGTCAGAAGCAATTTTTTCCTGACGTGAGCCCATTTCGCCACTGGTTATTTTGACAGACCGGACACTTCTACCATCGGCAATCAAGCGGGCAACAGTACCACCGCAGTAAAGTTCAAGATCATCGGGATGAGCAAAAACGACGAGGATTTTTTTCTTGCCATTAAATATTTTTTGGTAGGCATCGGTAACCGGTTGTCTCACATCTTCATTCTATCAAAATATCTTAGTGAGTTCCAATTCTAATTGCAACTAGTTGCAATTAGAATTGGAACTCACTTAAAAAGAAAAAGTTAAACGGCGGGAGGTTGGGGAAACATACTCAAAATTAATCGAAAAATAGGAGGTATTTTTTTTAAGCCATTTTAAATTGGCTACCCCCATGTTTTCGGGCCACTCAATACAGGAAAGGGTATGTTTTTTAAAATGGGAAAGAAAATCAATGTCTTTAAAGTCAGTGGGGGTGTTTAATCGATAAAGATCAAAGTGAAAAAAATTTTTAAAAAATAAATATTTAATTGGGTATTGATTGTAAATAATAAAGGTGGGAGAAGTAATGGTGTCGGAAACTCCAAGATGTTTTCCGACAGCTCGGGAAAAAACGGTTTTGCCACAGCCAAGATCGCCGGAAAGGGCCAGGACAATATTGGCGAAGGTGGCGGTTTTTAATATTTTTTCCAGTAAAAACTCAGCTATTTTACCGGTTTCTTTTTCTGAATTGGAGAGAAAACTTTGGGAAGGGGCGGCGACAAGATCACCACGACGAAGAATTTTGAGTTCGGGTTCGGTGGCATCAATAACAGTCGATGGTTTATTTTTGGGTAATTGACCGGCATCGACAATTAGGTCTATTAGATTTAACTTTTTTTGAGAAAGGGTTTTAAAAAAGGAGGCAATAGAATAATGGGGAGTCCGGCCGGAAAGGTTGGCGGAGGTGGCGGTAATGGGAAAACCTAAGTTTTTAACCAAACTTAAGAGGGTAGAAGAGTTGGGAATACGGACACCAAGGGTGCCGTTTTCAGCTTCGATGCCTGAGGCCATCCGATGAAGGCCGGGAGAAACCAGGGTAAAGGGACCGGGAAGAAGATTTTGGTAAAGAAGGCGGGTGTTGGGTAATAACTTGACATAATTTTGAGCCATCTTGATATCTGATACCGCCACGGAAACGGCTTTGCCCGGCCAACGGTTTTTGAAGGACAAAAGCTTTTTGACAGCCGTGGGGTTTTGGGGGTCAACAGCCAAGATATACACGGTGTCGGAAGGATAGATGACCAATCCCCCATTTTTGATGACGGCGGCAGTTTCTATTAAAAAATTAGGATCGGTGGTTTTGATGATTTTCATAAAGACAGACAAATTTTATCATTCGGAGTACTTTTTTTGGGTTAACTGGAGGTTGACAAACTACAGTACGTATTGTATTATGATTGTATATGAATACCCAAATGGTGTCAGTGACTGACGTTCAAAGAAATTTTAAATACATCCTCGATAAAATGGTGTCAGAAAATCCGACAGTGGTTTTGAGAGATAGCGTGGCAGAAGCTGTCTTGATCTCTTTTGAAGAATACAAAAGACTGGCAAATCTGGAAAAAAATATTCTCAAGACAAAGATCTTGACCAATATTGAGTTGTTAAGTAAAAAAAATAAAAAGATTTCAGCTAAAGAAATAAACAAGGATATTGAGTACGCAAAAAAACATGCTCCAAGCGGTAATTGATACCAATGTTCTTATCCGCGCCAACATTAGAAAGAGTGGAAGTGATTTCTTGGTTTATAAAGCTTTTCTGGAAGAGAAATTTGAGCTTCTGTATAGCGAGAAATTAATTTCAGAACTTCGCCGAGTCCTTAATTATCCGCGAATATCCTTTAAATATGGTTTTAACGGGGAGATTGTCTTGGACTTTATTAACTCGATAGTGACCTTCGGGAAACTGGTCTATAAACCGACAGCGGTAAAAATATGCCGAGATCCAGACGATGATGAATTATTGTCGATTGCCTTGACCGTCTTTTTAAAAAAACCGATTTGGGTGGTTTCCGGGGATAAAGATTTACTTGAACTTGAAGGTAAAGTTAAGAGCATTAATATAGTTTCGGCAGGAAAGTTTGTTAAACTTTTGAAATGAAAATAAAGATTAATACCTACGGTTGGTCGGGGCCACTATTGATAGCCATAACTTTGATTAATTTGTTTTCGGTGATGAAATTTTCGGCGGGAGAAAGATATGTAGCCAGATTGAACAGGTGGTATAGTCTGGCCAGTTTAGGAAAATGGACAGCGGCAAACAAACTGGAAAAGAGATTAGATCCGGCAGATACGGAGTGGTATAAAAACCGAAATAAGGCGGAAGATTTAAAAATACGATTAAATGAACTGACGATAAAAAGTGATAAAACAGCTGATGATTGGATGGAGGTGGCGAGTATTCAAAGCCGGCTACAAAAAACGGATGGGGCTAAGGTGTCGGTAAAAAAAGCTCATGAACTGGATCCGATCAGAAGCGATATTGAAAAAATTTATTTTTCTTCTTTTTGACCCTTGTCCTCGACTTTCTCGGCTTTTTTAGCTTCATCGTCGGCGGTTTTTTCTTCCTCGGTTTTTTGCTCGGTAGCCGGGACATCACCAGGCGTGACTTCGGCCTCGGGGGTAATCGGCTCTTCTTCAACCTTGGGGGCTTCAGTCTTGACTATGGCAGAGGTCAAATCAGTTTTTATTTCCACTTTGGCAGAATCATTTTGAAGGTCGGCAACGATAATCATCTGATCAACATCAACCAGAGAGGAGATGTCGACGATGAATTTTTCAGGAAGATCGGTGGGTAGAGCCTCAACCTCGATTTCGTCAAGAATAGGAACCAGAACATTACCGTTTTTGACCGCCAATGATTCGCCGACGAATTCAATCGGGACAGTGGCCACAATTTTTTCCTTTAAATTAACTTTGTGACAATCAACGTGAAGAAGGGCGGAAGTCAAGGGGTGATATTGGG
>PEWA01000039.1:0-207 GCA_002780135.1 Candidatus Shapirobacteria bacterium CG06_land_8_20_14_3_00_40_12 | reverse complement strand
AATAACTACCTCAACTAAAGTTGATTCACCGGCGTGGGAAAAAGTGGATTGAAGGAGAGCAGAATCAAACTGAACCGAGAGAGGTTTAAACTCGTGGCCATAGATGGAGGCGGGGGTTAATCCCTGTTGGCGAATGGATTTAACTTTGCGGCCGGTAACGGTACGAAGCTGCGCGGGAATGGAAACAATTTGTTTGGACATGTGGCG
>PEWA01000001.1:3341-5264 GCA_002780135.1 Candidatus Shapirobacteria bacterium CG06_land_8_20_14_3_00_40_12 | reverse complement strand
TTTAATGGCATAGTTTTCCGTTGGCAATCCAAACGCGTCCCAACCCATCGGAAACAACACCTCATACCCCTTCATCCGCTGAAACCTGGCATAAATATCCCCTCCGGTAAACGAAAAAGTATGACCAATATGAAGCCCGCTACCCGAGGGGTACGGAAATTCCACTAATACATATTTTTTTGGCTTTAGGCTTTCATCATCGGCCCTGGAAATTTCGGGATGTTCCTCCCAAAACTCCTGCCATTTGTTTTCTATTTTTTTAAAGTCCATTGGTTAATTTTAAACTAAAAAAACCCGCCTGGGCGGGTCGGTATCTGTTTACCTCCCCGACTATTCAACAAGAAGAAGGTTGACAGCAACTTTTATCATTAACTTATTTTATCTCATTTTTCCTCAAATACAATATTTCCGCTTTTATCGGTCCGCTTTACGATTATTCCTTGTTTTTCCAAATTTGCCAATACTCCGGCATCTGGATGACCATAATTATTTTTCCCGACACTTACTACTGCCCATTTCGGTGCCACCGCCGCTAACCACTTCTCCCCGTTGGCACTCTTTGAACCATGGTGAGACACTTTTAATACATCAACCCCTCGCTCCCCCACAATTCGGTTTAGAATACTTTCCTCAACCACTAAATCATTGTCCCCGGTAAATAAAAAACTCATACCTCGATATTTTAGTAACCCCGCTATCGAATCATTGTCCCTATCCAACAGTCCTCTGTCCGGATACAACACTTTAAATACTATCCCACCATATTCAAGACTATCATTATAATACAAATTATTTGAATAACTATCTTGTCCATAAACCCTTTCTAATCTGTAACTTTTTCTTAAATTCACCAAGGCCCCCGAATGGTCACTATCATCATGGCTAATTATTACCACTTCAATTTTTTTGTCTCCTAGGGGCATCTCTTGACCCAGGCATTTCTCTACTCCGCCCTTAGCCGAACCGGTATCCAAAAGCATCTGAAAATACCCCTTACTCACCAAAGCGGCATCTCCCTGACCTACATTGCAAAACACCACTTTTAATTTATCGTTAGGAATTGCCAGCCACCACCCCCAGCCAAGATACAATAATCCCAATATTAGTCGTTTTGCCATGTTATATTTTACTAACCGCATGTTCACTCCATCCAAGGTAAAAATCGTTTGTTTATTGTGTCTCGTCTCCGGCCTTATACTTGGCTTCTTTTCCCGAAATCTCTTCGTTACCAACAACCTTCTTGATTCGATAACAGAAATTAGAAACAGGAAAAATTACAAGTTTATTAACCCTTTATTGGAATGTGACAGTAATAACATCAGTCGGGATAAAAACTTGGATTTCCTAAAAAATAAACTGGAGTTATTCGTGAATGAACAAATTAAAACAAACCCTGATATAAGTTTTACCTCAATTTACTACCGCGATCTTAATAACGGTCCCTGGATTGGCATAAATGAAAGAGAGTTATTTTCTCCCGCCAGTCTGATCAAAGTACCCCTATTAATAACCTATTATAAGTTGGCTGAAAATAATCCGGATATATTAGATAACAAAATCGTCAATACCGAATTATTTAACCCCAAAGACCAAAACATTGTTCCCGAAATTACTCTAAGTCAAAGTCAGGAATACACTGTGTCGGAACTTCTGGATAGGATGATTATTTATTCCGACAATCAAGCTTACGATCTTCTCCTGAAAAACATCGACAATCGAAAATTAATTGAAACTTACAACAATTTAGGCGTTGATATTTCACTTGGGTTTGAAAATCCCAATGGAAATATCCTCTCCGTCAAGCAATATGCCTCTTTCTTTCGGATTCTCTTTAATGCCTCCTATCTCAGTAAAGATATGTCCGAAAAAGCCCTGGGTCTGTTAAGTCGGGTAAAATTCAGTCAAGCTCTCGTTGCCGAAGTC
>PEWA01000001.1:0-3325 GCA_002780135.1 Candidatus Shapirobacteria bacterium CG06_land_8_20_14_3_00_40_12 | reverse complement strand
TCGCTCATAAGTTCGGTGAACGGCAGTACACCGATACCGGTGAAAAACAACTCCACGACTGTGGCATTATTTACCTACCCAACAAACCCTATCTCCTCTGCATCATGACCCGGGGCAAAAATATTCCAATAGAAGAAAACTTTGTCAAACAAATCTCATCAATGGTTTACCAAAACATTAGCGGTCAATAGTCTTTTTTCGCCAATACCAACCCATTCCTATCAAATAACTTCCCGCCAGCATCCAACCGTTAAAACTGATTCTAATTTGACCCCATTCCCAAGTCGACAAAGTCGTTACCACCCATTTTATATAGACCAGCATTGGATATATAAACCATAAAATAACCCCTCCGACAACCTCAATAAAAATTCCCAATACGTTAGCCACCATACCTAAGGTGGTTATTATTCCGGTCAAAAACAAAACTAAAAAATTACTCAGAGGCGAAATAATGCTGATTACCCCAAATTTATAAGCCAAAATGGGTGTAATCCACACCGTCACCCGTAATGTCGTTTTTATCACCCCCTCATCGGGTCTAAAAGAAACTGCTGCAAATGACAAAAAAGACAACCAAAAACCCACCTCACTCAATACCTTTGGGTCTGCCGCTACCATCATGATTATTGTCAACCAAAGTATCCTCAACCAATCATGCCTCCTTCCTAAAATTTGAGCCAAATACAAAAAAGTTACCATAATCGCCGCCCGAATCACCGGAATCTGCCAACCTACCAAATTGGTATACCACCAACCGGTTGTAATCCCAATAATTATCGCCTTTTTTCTCCCCAACCATGATGCCAAAACTTCCACTAAACCTTTTACTACTATCATCATATTGGAACCACTAACTACCAAAATATGGACCAGGCCACTTTCAACCATTTGGGAATAGAATTCCCGACTTATTCCTTCCATACTCCCCCACAACATCGCCGCCAGCATTGATCCCTCCTCTGACGGTAGTGACCGTCTGATATACCCTATCAAAATCTGCCTATCATTAAACTTATATATCAAAAACCACAGAATCCCAACACTGAAACACCACTCAAATATCAATTTTGCCTTTAAGTGTTTCATAGGTTTTTTCTCCAATCCCCTTAACTCCCTTTATGGCTTCCTTACTTTTGAAAAGACCATTAACTAGTCGATAGTCAATTATTCTTTGAGCCATCTTCTCTCCGATTCCGGGTAAATCAATCAGTTGCCGGAGATTGGCCGTATTTATATTTATCTTTCCTGGGATAATTGTCACTTCAGCCTTTATCTCTTTTATCGTCTCTCCCTGACCCACAGACTTCTCCAGTTTACTGCCAATCCCGACAATCATTAATCCCACCCCCAGTAACAGCAAAAAATCTCCCCGATGTAACATGTATAATTTTCTTAATGTCACCACTTCTTAAGATTACCCTCTTCTTTTTCTGCTGCCTAGTCCCTACCGTTGTCGCCAATACTTCCGCTGCTACCTACTCACCCCAAATCATTGCCTTCTTTTCTATTATTCTTGTCGCCTATTCCATCCGTTTTAAGGTTACCCCGGTTTCTTTGGTTACTCTTATAGTCCAACTAATTGTTTTTACCACCGGTGGATTACTTTCTCCCCTTCTGTTTCTCGAATATTTCCTTCTTTTTTCCCTATCTTTTCAGGAATCCCCCCAAACCATTCTCCTATATAGCCTCATCTTGGCTCTTTTTCTTTCCCAAACTTTGATTTCTAGTCACTCACTAATCTACCTTCTCTCTCTGGTCTTCATTTCACCTCTAGCCTATCTTATCACTCAAAAATTTACCCAGGAACAAAACCATAAATTAGAAACTCTCCTTTGGCTGAGCCTCGAACTAAAACAAAAACTTTTAGCCCGCGGAGACACCAAACTCGCCAAACACACCGACGACTTAATTCAAGAGCTGAAAGATAATGATTAAAAAATTCTTTCTCTTTTTTTTCATACTTACTACTTACTACTTAACACTTAATTCTTCTGTTTTGGCCCAGCACTTTAGTTCCGACAACTACGTCATTGATTGGGGAAATTTCAATATCACCTCCGGCAACAAGGCCTCGAGTAACTACAAACTCTCTGATACCGTCGGCCAAATCGCCCCGGGAACTTATCAAAAATCCGGAGTTCTATTAAAATCCGGTTTTCAATACATTTACGATACCTTTATTACCTTTGCTTTTTCTATTGACAATTTAGATATCAATTTCGGCATCCTCACTCCGGGTATCGCTTCCACCGCCGTCAATACTGTCACCATTAGCACTCCCTCTGGCCATGGTTATCAGATCAGCTCCCAGGAGTCTCGTCCCTTAAGCTTGGAAAACGGCATCACTATCCCCGATACCGTCTGTGATAGTCCCTGCAACGAATCCACCTCAAACGTCTGGGTTAACTCCTCCACTTATGGTTTTGGCTTTAATGCTTCCGGCGTCGGTGCTTCCTCCTATTTTGTGGACAGCACTTATTTTCGCCAATTCGCCAATTCTTCTGCCTCTCCGGCTGAAACTCCCCAAATATTCATGTCCGAATCTTCCCCGGTAGAAAACCGTCAATCCACCATCACCTACAAGGTTAATATTTCTCCGGCCCAATCTGCTGGTACTTACCATAATTACATCGTTTACACTGCCGTCCCCAAATACTAATATGTCTTCTCTTTCCATCACTCCGGCCACCCTCGAATTCTGGTTAAAACCCGGTGCCACCTATATTCAAAGCTATCAAATAAAAAATACCGGTCAAGCCCCGGTCACTCTCTCCACCTCAGTTGAACAGTGGCTACCCCAAGGTTTCGACGGCGGCTTATCTTATCCGGGGCTTCCCTTAGATTTAAATTTTTCCTTAACTAATTCCGATCTTCACCTTGGCTCTTCTTTTATTCTCAACCCCGGCCAAAGCCGCCAATTGGTCCTAAAAATTTCTTCCCCAGCTGCTCTTTCTCCAAAGGATCTATATTTTACTTTCTTTATCAATCAACAATTGGCTACTTCTGATTCCAACACCACCAATCTTGTCCGATTAGGCAGTCATTTGTTGGTCTCCGTTAGTAATTCCGAATCGGTACCCTCCAAAATCACCGTTTCCAATTTTTCTTTTTCGCCTCTTATTCACGATACTTTCTTTGGTTTTGGCACTTTTACCGGTCTAGCCGACAACCAATCTGATTTCTTTTCCAAAATTGAAGGCACTATTACTATCTCTAAAAATAACTCCCCCCTCCTACAAATGGAGCTCTTTCCTAATAATGTCCTATCTCACCACCAACGTACTATTTCCTGTCTAAACGACTCCAAACCTGTTTCCTGCCG
>PEWA01000005.1 GCA_002780135.1 Candidatus Shapirobacteria bacterium CG06_land_8_20_14_3_00_40_12 | reverse complement strand
ACTTGTCGGTGCCCCAATTGCGGGGCACCGACGACAACGGGAAAAGGGAGGAGGAAATTAATTTTAAAAACTATTGATAATCAACCAGAGAAATGACTTTGATTTTTGGATGTTTTTGATGTTTGATATTGTCAGTTACTAAAACAGCATCAAGATCTTGGGTAAGAGCTAAGAACGAAGCATCGTAATAAGTAAGGTGATGGCTGGAAACCAGATCGGCAGTAACGTGTGAAAGGTGGCTGGTTTCGGGAACAAAAGTAATCGGGAGAGAATATAAAACTGACAAGCAGGCTTTGACTTGGTATGGTTTTAACTTTTTCCCAACGGATAGGGCATTACCGATTTCGTACTTGGCTAATTCCGGAGCAAAACAAACAATCTTTTTTTCGACAGTGTTTTTTAATAACAGATCGGCTGGTAATAAATTTGATTCGTTTTGATCATTGAGCCACTTGACGATGACCGAAGAATCAAGAATAAGGGATTTTGTCATGTTTAGTGGGATAGTCTATCTTGAGCGATAAACTGGCTTAAATTACCTCTTTGACCTCGAAAACTACGGACTCTCTTGATCTCTGAATAAAGCTTGGGCCAATAAGACGAAGAGGTTTGAAGTTGAGGCCGGATGGTGATAGTGTCCTGACTGACTATAGAAAAAGTCACTGCCATGGAATCACCAAGCCAGAAAAATTTATCACGGATGGGAGCAGGGATAGTTAACTGACCACGCTGACGGATAAGGGCGGAGATTGTGTTCATATATTCAGAATATCAGAAATTCTGAATTTGTCAAATTTGTTGCTTTTTCAGCTCTTGCAGACCCTCGCGAAGGGTTTTCATGTGGATACCAAGGACGGTGATTTTACTGTTATCTAAACTCAGATTTTTTTGCCAAGGACGGGAGCCGGGGGGAAGAGTTTTGACATAATCGGCCAGAGTCGAGGCAACAACTAATGATTTATCAAATCCGAAAACTTCAGCAATTGCCAAACAGAGATCGTAAGGTGATTGGGCCGAGGAACCACAACAATGGTAAATACCGGTATATTGGTTGTCAACAAACGCCCGGACAGCGACGGCGATGTCATCAATAAAAGTAGGAGAGGTAAAATGATCGGTCCATTGGGGATAAAGTTTACCGGCCTTAAACCCGTCAATTAATTTCCGGACAATATCTTTTTTAGGCTCAAAGTTAGCCCGATAAGGAAAGGCCAAACGAAGAATTGAGGCTTTAATACCGGAATCAAGAACCACCTTTTCAGCTAAAAATTTGGTTTCGCCATACCACTCAATCGGATTGGGAATATCGGTTTCCAAATATTTTCCCTCTTTGGTACCATCAAAAACAAAATCGGTGGAAATGTGAATTAAGTATTTGTTATATTTTTGGCATAAAGAAACTATATTTCGAGTTCCGGTGACATTGAGCTGATAACAAAGACCGCCTTGGTCTTTGTTCTGGGCCCAGGCAACATTGGTATCGGTAAAAGCAGCCAAATGCAGAACGGCAGCAGCGTCGGGATTGTCAGTAAAAACTTTTTCCAAAGCCACCGGATCAAGAATACTAATACCTGATTCGATGGAGATATCAATAAACTGAACATCAGGATTCAGCTCGGAAATTCGGGAACCGACCAAACCGGTAATTCCGGTAGCAATAATTTTCATTTAGATAAGTAGATAAATAGATAAGAAGATAATTAGAAAAAAATTACCATTTAAGAGACTGGAATTCCTTGAGCTGGGATTTGAAAGAAGGTAGTAATTTATCTTTGTCGGAAAGAATCGGAGAAACTGCCATCCAGCCAATATTGATATCACGATCATTCCAAATGATACCGCCCTCGGAATCTTTGTTGTAAAAGTTACTACACTTGTATTGAAAATCAACCACATCGGTTAAACAATAAAAACCATGGGCAAAACCGACCGGAACATAGAACATGTTTTTATTTTCGGCCGACAAATGGGCAGACTCCCACTTACCGAAAGTGGGAGAATCAGGACGAATGTCAACGGCAACGTCAAGTATTTCCCCGGCGGTAACCCGAACCAGCTTGGCTTGAGCAAAGGGTGGTTTTTGGAAGTGAAGACCGCGAAGAACAAATTGGCTGGATCGAGAATGATTATCCTGAACAAAATCGATGTCGATACCATTTTTGACAAATTCTTTTTTGGAATAGGTTTCCATAAAAAAACCCCGGTCGTCACCAAAAACCTGGGGCTCAATTAGCATCAGACCCGGAAGGGAAAGTGAAGTAAATTTCATCATGACAAAATTATAGCAAATTATTTTCGGGAAGCGGCAAGACGACGATAAAATTCTTCAGCTTCAATTTTCATGGGACGCCACCAAATCTCGTTATTCTGATACCACTTAACTGTGGCCATAATCCCCTCTTCAAAGGTGAGAGAAGGTTGCCAGTTTAAATCCTTTTGGATTTTGGTCCAATCCATAGAATAGCGACGATCGTGCCCGGGACGATCGGGAACATGTTCGACATTGGCTTCATCTTTGGACATTATTTTTAAAATAATTTGGGCAAGATCGAGGTTGGAAACATCCTTGACTAGACCACCAACATTATAAGACTGGCCGATTTTCCCTTTGGTTATTACCGCTTCAATAGCACGACAGTGATCGGTAACATAGAGCCAGTCGCGAACATAGAGACCATCACCATAAATGGGAATTTTTTGACCATCAATTAAATTGGTAATCATTCTCGGGATAAATTTTTCCGGAGATTGGTATGGACCATAGTTATTGGAACAATTGGTAATGGTCACCGGTAGACCAAAGGAGTGATAGTAGGCCATGACAAAATGGTCAGAGGCCGCCTTGGAAGCGGAATAAGGAGAACGGGGGTCATAGGGAGTTGTTTCGCAGAATTTCTCGGGAGAATCGAGGGGAAGGGCACCGAAAACTTCATCAGTGGAAATATGGTGAAAGCGGAGATTAAATTTTTTGGCTGCTTCTAAAATGGTGTGGGTACCAAAGATATTGGTTTTTAAGAAAGATAACGGATCATCAAGAGAACGATCAACGTGAGTTTCGGCGGCAAAATGGACAATTAATTCAATCCCTGAAGAGATGGTTTCATTAACAATTTTTGAGTCACAAATATCACCCTTGATAAAGTGGTAGTGGGGGTTACTTTCGATATCACTTAAACTTTTGGGGTTGGCGGCATAGGTGAGTTTATCAAGATTATAAATTTCGTCGTTGGGGTGTCGGGATAGCCAAAAACGGACAAAATTAGAGCCAATAAAGCCGGAACCACCGGTTATCAGTATTTTCATTCAGTTGGTGTTAATTGAGGAGTGGCGGTAGCTGAAGGTTGACCGGTTTTGAGATCGATACCAATTGTAAAAACAACGTCATAGGTAGAATTGGCCTTAAGCTCACTAATGATAGCATCGGCAAATCCGGCTATTTTGGATTTGAAATAGGCAGAACTAGTAGACAGGGCCGGTTTAAGACTGATTAGGTTGCCCACGATCGATTCCTTGGAATTACCGACGGCAACACTACTGAAACCCAACTTTACCAGCTCGGCCTTGATGGTGGCAGCCTGACCACTGATATCGGTAGCGTTTAAAACCTGAAGTTTAATAGTTTTGGCTGGCATGACCGCGGTAACTTCGGGAGTTGGAGAGGGTTCAATAGTAGGAACCGGAGTAATCAAATCGGCGGAAGGATTGGCAACACCACTATTTTTGTTACTTTGGCTCAATACTGCCCAAACAATAACAGCGGCAATGATGGCCGTGAAAAGAAATACGGCAATGATGGGGAGGATATTTTTTTTGTTTTCCATAGGTACTCCTATTATACCAGCCACCGGTAGAGGAAGGTTACTGGGTAAATTAATATCAATAGCTAATTGGGTTTCAGTATAAATAGTTTTGTCAACATTGGGTAAATCGAGGTTAGCGGCGATAGTCTCGGGAAGAAATACTTTGGAAACATGGGTACTAAAATAGGATTTAGAATAATTGATGATTTTCTTAACTTCGGGAAGGGCTTTTTTGATGGGAGAGGTGAAATAAACCTTACCCTTAGAACAGAGGGCGGCAATATATTCGGAATCAGAATCAAGTGGGTAAAAGACAAAAAAAGGTTCCTGATAAAAACCGGAAAATACTTTAGCTAAAGATTCGGAAACTGCAGAATATTTTAGTTTAAGATTAAGAAGGGAAAGATTTTTAAGAAGCGGGGCTAATTTTTTTTGATTGAAAATACGGGTAGAAACTAGGGTTTTGTCACCCCGCGGGATCAGTTCGAAGGTAACCGAACCAGGATCAATATCAAAAGAGACCATATCTTTGCTTAGCGCCACGACCTCTTTGGGATCAAGGGTGGTAACAGCCTGATCGTAGATAAAAGATTTGGTAAAAACAATGTCGTCTTCAATTAAAACGGTAGCGGAGGTAAAATGATTACTTTTAAGAAATTGAGAAAGACGAGTAATTTCGGTGTCAGGCAGTGTTTGCCAAAGATTAATGTCAAAGGAGAGGATATTATCGTCGTGACGATTTAGATAAATATCCAAAGTTTTGGCTTTGGGCCAAATAACCACCTTTTGCCCTCCAAATAATGACATTAAATAAGGATAGCATAAAATGAAAATCTAGTAAGTCCCGTAAACGGCATCTGTGGAGGAAAAGTACTTTTTGGTAAATTCAACCACCTCGTCGGCGTTAAAGGGTTTACAACTGTATACATCAACCGTGAAGAACTGATATCTTTTCCAGATGTAGACGTGACAGCCAGATTCTTCCCAAGCAACGAAACCATTTAAGCCACGATGTTCGTCAAGATAGACTTCGGGGTCGTTCCAGGGGTCGGGTGGCCAACAAAAAGGGCCGGAGAAAATTTTCATTACCAATACTTTGGAAAGGTCGTTGAGGAAAACTCTCATAAAATCGCTCATTGGGTCTTCGATACCGTAATGACCTTCAATGACTAGTCTTTGGCGATAAACATTAGGTTCGAGGTTGTCCATGGTTTATGGTAACATGGGTCTGTGGTTGGCTCAATGGAAAAGTTAGCGCCTAAAATAAAAAATGGGCAGGAAACTTTGAAAAAGATTTTGGCAATTCCGAGAGGTGATATGCAAAATTTTGGTCTGTCAACTGAAGTAGCTGCAACGGATTTAGCGAGAGCCGGAATTATAGATGAAGTCGTTGACGTATTACCAGAAAATGTTAGATCGGAGTTCATTGGGCGTTGGGGTGAATACGAAGTGACGGTGGACGAAACGTTTGTAGCCAATTTACTATCGGGAGCCGCTACCGATTTCAATCAATATCTATTCGCCGAGTTTTACCATCGTTTAGCGGGAAATGAGTTTACTTTAGCAAACCTACATTCGGGTGATACCTTACTTCATGCAGGTTGTGGGCCGTTACCAGGAACAGATATATGTCTTAGTCAACTCGGCGTGAAAGTAACCGGAGTTGAAGTTGATGATATGAGAACACGTGAGGCAACCGCGGTACTAAAAAAATTGACTGAGCTAAAACAATTAGGAACGGGGTCGGTAAGGGTAAGAAATTACGCTATTGAAACTGTAAGATTTAATGGCTACAAAGTTATCCTGTTTTCAGCGATGGTGCTAGATAAACCGACAAAACTAGTCTTGAGAGATATGTATTCTTCTTTAGGAAGTGGTGGAGAAAACCCGGACTATCTAATATTGCGTGATACCTGGGGAATAGGTCGGTTGATGTACCCACCAATCACAGGAAAAAGTACGGTATATGAGTTTGTAGGTGACACAAGGGAGTTTCTAAACCCAAATGACAGAATAATATCTAAACTTTACAAAATTAATATTGCAGGAAGAATGTCTGATTGGGGTGGAGCAGGAACGGAAAGTACCGGCTATATGCCCACATTGTCTCCGAGAGGCTAAGGCAAGATTTACCACCTCATGTGAGCTAAAACTTGGTCGGATTACCTAGATGATAAAATTAGCCATGGATATAGATTTAAATAGTCATGGGGTGGTGGCGGTAATTGTAAAAGACGGTAAGTTTTTGATGATAAAAGAAGCCCAAAAACTACTTAATGGTCATTGGGGACCACCGCACGGAGTTTGCAGTCCGGAAGATGTAAACGAAGAAGCAACAATTATCCGAAAGACGAAATCAGAAACCGGCTTGGAAGTAATACCGATTAAAAAAATTACTACTGCTTCGGCCGATACTAAAGTAAAAACAATTTCATTTTGGTTGACGGAAATGCCCGGTGAACAAAATATTTTTTTAGATGAAGCGGCGGCTTCAGAATATGGTTGGTTTACAATCGAAGAAGCCCTGAATTTGCCACTGTATCCGGGAACAAAAAAGTTTTTTGAGAATATAAAAAACGGAAAATTTTTAGTGATAGAATAATTTATGGATGATGCGACTTTGTTAAATGAGATAAAAAATCTAGTTAAAGCTGAGCTTACTACAAGTGAGAAAAAGATAGGAGTACATTTTGACAAAAAACTTGGGATTCAAGGCAAAAAGCTGGAAACAGTGATGAATGCAAAGCTTGGGTCTCAAGAAAAGAGACTTGGAAAGTTTGTGGACGCGAAACTTGAAGTTCAAGGGGAGAAGTTTGGCAAGTTGATGGATACGAAACTGAGAGATCAAGAAAGAAAGTTAGGAACGATGGTGGAT
Source organism: Candidatus Shapirobacteria bacterium CG06_land_8_20_14_3_00_40_12 (assembly GCA_002780135.1). Taxonomy (GTDB): domain Bacteria; phylum Patescibacteriota; class Microgenomatia; order UBA12405; family UBA12405; genus UBA12158. The sequence continues at coordinate 11,288 of PEWA01000005.1, read as the reverse complement.
GTGAAACTCGTGGCTCAGGAAAAGAAACTAGGAAAAATAGTCGATGAAAAACTTGAAGCTCAAAACAAAAGATTGGAAGAATTGATAGAAGTAAAGATAGAAAATCGAATTGACAAGCTAGAAGGTAAATTGTTGGATTGGAAGTCGGAAATTTTGAATGTGGTGGACGCGTTGGCACTGGAAATAAAAGAGAGTCGAGAGTTTAGAGAGATTATCGGTCACCAAACTACCAGTAATACTGATCGGATCGAAAATTTGGAGAAAAAAACCTTTGGGGCAGTGGTGGGAGATGTATAAACGAAAAATTTTTTGTGATTACCAACGCATATGTGAGAACGCCTTATTGGCCTCGGCCATGCGTTCGACTTCGGCACGCTTGGTAACAGCGGCACCTTCGGAATTGAGGGCGGAGAGTAATTCGGCGGCTAATTTTTCACCGTAGGTATGGTATTGTTTGTTGGCCCTAGCCCGGGCGGCGTTGATGAGCCAACGAATAGCCAGAGAATATTGACGGGCACCACGAACCGGAGTAGGAACCTGGTAGACGGCACCACCGATACGTTTGGGCCGAACTTCGACTTTGGGTTTGATATTGTCGAGAGCCTGTTCAAGACTGATTAATACATCTTCGGATTTGGATTCTTTTTTGAGAATTTCGAGAGCCAGATAGACTTGTTTTTGGGCTGAGGTTTTTTTGCCATCCCGAAGACTCCGGTTGATAAGTTTGGCCACAACCGGACTCTGGTAGAGAGTGTCAGGTTCTAGATGACGAATTTTTGTTTGACCTTTTCTAGACATATTTAATAAATTTATGCTGATGCTTTAACTGGTTTTTTGGCGCCGTATTTGCTCCTAGATTGAAGACGACCGGCCACCGGCGAGGCATCAAAACGACCCCTGATTATATGATAACGAATACCGGGGAGATCACGAATCCGACCGGCGCGGATGGAAACAATGCCGTGTTCGGCTAAATTGTGACCGACACCGGGAATATAAGCCGTAATGGTGGAATGATTACTAAGCCTGATTTTAGCCACTTTGCGTAAAGCTGAGTGAGGCTTTTTGGGAGTCATGGTTTTGACAACCGTGATTACTCCTTTTTTTTGGGGATTATGGGTGGAAACTAGGGTGTTTTTAAGACTGTTAAAATTTCCCCGAAGAGCTACGGATTTGAGTTTCTCCCAACGGACTCTTCTCTTTTTGCGAATTAGTTGATTAATTGTTGGCATAATTTACTGGATTTTTGCGTCCTTTCCGACCGGAATCAGACGTCCGATAATAACATTTTCCTTAAGCCCGATCAAGTGATCGATTTCACCTAAAAGTGAGGCTTCGGTTAAAACCGAGGTGGTTTGCTGGAAAGAGGCGGCTGACAACCAGGAGCCAGTGGTTAAAGAAGATTGGATAAGCCCAAGTAAAACTTTTTTACCCTTGGCAGTTTTACCATCTGGTTTGGCTTTGGCCTGTTCGTTTTCATCCTGATAAACAGCTCGGGTAACAATTTGACCATAAAGGAAATTGGTATCGCCGGGATCTTCAATTTTAAGTTTATCGCTCATCTCTTTGACAATAACCTCGAGATGTTTGTCATGAATGGCAATACCCTGGGATTCATAAACTCCCTGGATACAGTTGATCAGATATTTTTGAGCGGCTTCAAGTCCGTTGACTTCCAAAATTTCCCGGACATCGAGAGTGCCGGAACAGAGTTGAGTACCGGAGATAATTAGATCACCATCGGCGACTAAAAGGGTGACATTACTGGGAAGTATGTAGGTGACGGTTTTGGCGTCATTATTTTTGTCTTTACCGGAAACTTTAATTTCATAACCATCAACTGATTCTTTAATTTTGACCTTACCGCCAATTTCGGCTAAAGGAGAGGGCAGTTTGGGAGTCCTGACTTCAAAAAGTTCCTGGACCCGAGGTAATCCTTGAGTCACATCAATACCTAAGACTCCGCCGGTATGTTTGGTCCGAAGAGTTAATTGAGTGCCCGGTTCGCCGATGGATTGGGCGGCAATAACTCCAACCGGAACGCCGAGTTTGACCAGTTTTCGATTGGATAAATCCCAACCGTAACACTGACGGCATAATCCATATTTTGACCGACAGGTTAAAGGAGAGCGAACTTCAACTGAAGTGACATCGGAGGTCTCGATTTGGGCTTGGATATGATTGTCGATTAAGGTTCCTTTCTTGACAATAACTTTTCCCTTAGAATTGGTGATATCAGATCCTAATACCCGACCCAAAAGTCGACGACCAAAGAATTTTTCCCGACCTTTTTCGAAACGACTGATGGTCCAAAACTTAGTAGTGCCGCAATCATCCTCATGAGTAATAGCCACGTGAGCACTGTCGACAAGGCGGCGGGTTAAATAGCCAGCGTCGGCAGTACGGAGAGCGGTGTCGGCCAAACCCTTGCGGGTGCCGCGGGCACCAGTGATGTATTCAAAAACCGAAAGACCTTCGCGAAAGTTTGATTTGGTGGGTAGCTGAACGATTTTGCCGGTAGGATCAACCATCAGACCGCGCATACCGGAAAGTTGTTTGATCTGATCCTTGCTGGCCCGCTTGATGCCGGCGTTGGAAACTACCCGAATAGGTGAATCAATATCCAGCGTGGCCCAAGTTTTTTCAGCAATGTCCTCGGTGACTTCCATCCAAATACTTTGGCAGAGGCGTTTTCGTTCGTCATTACTGATGAGACCCACTTTGAAATTGTCATTAATCTCGGCTACTCTTTTGTCGGCGGCTGATATAATTTTGTCCTTCTCGGGAAGAAAGCCACAGTCAGCCATTGACAGAGACAAACCGGAGAGGGTAAAACCGGTAAACCCAATATCCTTGAGAGCATCGATTAATTTGACGGTTTTAAGACGACCGGCGATTTCCAGAGACTGAACAATTAAATCGTTTAACGCTTTACTACCGGCCAAGGGTTGGTTAATAAATTTAAATTCGGGAGGTAAAATCGAATTAAACCAAAGGCGACCATAGGTGGTTTTAAGCAATGAACCCTGATGACGGACAACAATAAGTTGACGCAATTTAATTTTTCCTGATTGGTAGGCCAGAGTTACCTCGGCTGAATCGGCCATAATTGACAAACCCCGATAATCGGTTCCTTCAACTTTGTCCAAATCTTCTGTCTGAACCGAAGTGATGTAATAACAACCCACGGCCATTTCCTGAGAGGGAATAGAGATGGGAGAACCATCGGCTGGTTTTAATAGATTTCGGGAAGGCAGCATTAAGCGCCGAGCCTCTTTTTGGGATAACTCCGAAAGGGGCAGGTGAACTCCCATTTGGTCACCGTCAAAGTCGGCGTTAAAACCTTTACAGACACAAGGGTGAATCCGAATGGCCAGACCATCAACTAAAATCGGCTTGAAAGCTTGGATGGATAATTTATGAAGGGTGGGAGCCCGGTTTAACAAAACATAAGTATCTTTGGTCACCCGCTCAAGAATGTCATAAACTTCATTGATCCGATGATCAATGAGGTTTTTAGCACTTTTGATATTGGCGGCTAAACCGGTATTCATTAACTCGCGTAAGACAAAAGGTCGATACATCTCAAGCGCTATTTCTTTGGGAAGACCGACCTGATTTAGTTTTAATTCCGGACCAACCACTACCACAGAGCGACCGGAGTAATCAACCCGCTTGCCTAAAAGATTACGACGGAAACGACCCTTTTTGCTGCGGAGAAGGTCAGAGAGGGAACGGGGAAGGCGTTTGGTATTGTTTTTGCGTTTGTTCTTGGCACTTTTTTGGGCGTCAATCAAAATGTCCACCGATTCCTGAAGCATTCGTTTTTCGTTTCGCAAAATAATTTCGGGTGCGCCTAACTTGATTAATTTTTTAAGACGATTATTGCGGTTGATGAGACGGCGATAAAGATCGTTTAAATCGCTGGTGGCAAAACGGCCGCCAGTGAGCTGAACCATGGGACGAAGATCTGGCGGAATTACCGGAACGTTTCTTAAAACCACCCAGGCGGGGTTGATGTCTTCACCAATCAGGCCGTTTAATATCCTGATTTTGTACATAATTTTCTTTTTCTTGAGTTTGGAACTGGTTTTGGCCAATTCCTTTTTAAGTTCTTTGACGATAGCGGGAAGATTTAGTCCTTCAAGCACTTCCAATAAAGATTCGGCACCCATTTTGGCTTCGTAGAAAATATTGGCCTTAAATTGGGCTAGATAAAATTCCTCTTCGTCAGTCAGGACAGAGAGAACCCCCAACGATTTAATTTTATCTTCCAAGAAATTCATCAAACTTTGGATCCGATTTTTTTCGGCGGAGGCTTTATTTTCCAATTTTTGAACTTCCTGTTTAAGACTAACGTCACGTTCCTTTTGGGCAATTAAAAGTTGTTCGGGGTTTTTGATTTTGTTTTTTAGCTCTTTATTGTCGGTAGCAGCAGTACTTTTGGCTTTTTCAATATTGGTTTTGGTATCAGTATCAATTTGAGATTGACGTTTGGAAGAATTGGTTTCAAGATTGGAAAGCGCTTCACGGCGCCGGTCATTATTAACAGAAGTAACTAAATATTTAGTGAAATAAACAACCGATTCCAGCTCTTTTTGAGGAACATCCAGAATTACACTAATGGGTGAGGGGGTATTACGAAGATACCATAAATGAACTATTGGAGCAGCGAGACTGATATGGCCCATGCGTTCGCGCCTGACTTTGCTGGTGGTGACTTCAACGCCGCACTTATCACAAATAACACCTTTGAATCGGATTTTTTTGTATTTGCCACAGTAGCATTCATAGTCATGACTGGGACCAAAGATTTTTTCACAAAAAAGACCATCTTTTTCGGGTCGCCAGGAGCGATAATTAATGGTTTCCGGTTTTAAGACTTCACCATTGCTCCAAGAAAGAATTTCCTCGGGTGAGGCCAGTTTGATTTTGATGCCCGTAAAATCGAGCATATTTTTAAATTTAAACATCGGTTTTCTCCTCCGAATGATTTTCTTCACTAATAATGGCTTCTTTAACACCCCAAGGGGAAATATCGATAGCCAGACCGGCCAGTTCTTTGGTTAATACCTTGAAGGATTCAGGGATAGCTGGTTCAGGAATGGGTTGACCCTTAATAATAGCCTGGAAAGCATGGGTCCGACCTTCAATGTCGTCGGATTTAATGGTCAACATTTCCTGAAGAGTGTGGGCGGCCTGATGAGCCTCGAGAGCCCAAACTTCCATCTCACCTAAGCGCTGTCCACCCATGCGGGCTTTACCGCCAAGAGGTTGTTGGGTGACCAGAGAGTAGGGGCCGGTAGAACGGGCGTGGACTTTGTCGTCAACCATATGAACTAATTTGAGAATATAGCCTATACCGACAACTACCTCCTGGTCATAAGCATCACCGGTACGACCGTCAAAAAGGCGGGTTTTGCCGGTGGAAGTTAGCCCGGCTTCTTTAAGTTCGACACTAATTTGATCCTCTGAATATTTTTCAAAAACAGGAACGGCATATTTTTTACCGAGTCGGTTTCCGGCGACAGCTAAAGTGACCTCCAGAATTTGGCCGAGGTTCATTCTGGCGATGACCGAGAGAGGTGACATAACCAAATCAACCGGAGTACCATCGGCTAAGCGGGGCATATCATATGGGGGCATAATCCGACAAATAACTCCTTTGTTACCATGGCGGCCGGCAATTTTATCTCCCTCCTGAATCCGACGGATCTGGGCTACATAAACCTTGACCACCTTATTTACACCCGGGTCAAGTTCGTCGCCTTCATTTTTATCTAATACGTCAATTTTAATAATGACACCACCCTCACCATTGGGGACTCGGAGTGACGTGTCTTTGACTTCCCGGGCTTTTTCACCAAAAATGGCCCGCAGAAGTCTTTCTTCGGCGGTCAGTTCTTTTTCACCCCGAGGTTCGACTTTGCCGACTAAAATATCATTGGGGCTGACGGTAGCACCGATCATGACGATACCATCTTCGGTCAGTTTGGCTAATTCGGCTTCAGAAACATTGGGGATATCTTTGGTTAACTCTTCACTACCTAATTTGGTTTCTACCACATTGGCCTGATATTCATAAATTTGAACACTGGTTAACACGTCCTCTTTGACCAAACGATCAGATATTAAAAAAGAATCTTCATAACCTAAACCGTCAATTGAGGCGTAGGCCACCAAAAGATTACGACCAATGGAAAGCTCACCTTCATGTGTGGCCGGACCGTCAGCGATGACTTCACCTTTTTTAACCTTGTCGCCAACATCGACCAGTACCCGATGGTTATAACAAGTACCATAGGGAGAAGTTCTGACAAACTTCTGGGTTTCATAAGTAAGATCATCGATAATGATTTTCCCGGCGTCAACATATTTGACCGTGCCGGACTTGAGGGCGACCAGAGAACGATTCATGGCTGAAGCAATGGTGGTTTCCATACCGGTACCGACAATTGGGGCTTCGGTGGTAATAAGTGGTACAGCCTGGGTCTGCATGTGAGAACCCATCAGGGCTCTGGTGGCATCGTCGTGATCAATAAAAGGAATTAGGGAAGCGGAGGTACCGACAATTTCGTTGGGAACCATATCAATATATTCAACCAACTCCAGTGGACCCTCGATGAATTCGCCCTGAAAACGGAGAGGCACCCAGTCCTGATTAATAATTCCTTTAGAATCGATTTTGATACCCAGGTGGGTAGTTCGATGGTTAAATTCATCGTCGGCATCAAGATAGACAATATCATTGCTGACTTTGAATATTTTTCCGGTTTTTTCAACTTTTCTGAAAGGGGCTAAAATAAAACCGTATTTGTCAATTTTGGCATAGAGAGCCAGATAAGTTACCAAACCGATGTTGGGACCTTCAGGAGAACGGACAGTACAAATCCGACCATATTGAGAACCATGAACGTCGCGGATAGAAAAGGCGGCCCGTTCACGGGTTAAGCCACCAACACCAATCACAGTTATCCGGCGCAACAGATCAAGCTCGGAAAGAGGATTGGTCTGATCAAGAATGGCGGATAATTGGTTGCTTCTAAAAAAAGTATTGAGAGAGGAAATTAGGGGCTGAGGATTGATCATTTGGGAAGGTTGGGGTTTTTCTTTGGTAGAAATAAGACTCATTCTTTCCTTGACCATCCGCTCAAATCTGGCCATGGCGGGGCGGAGTGCTACCTGGGCCACAATTTCACCACAGCGCCGGAGACGGCGGTTACCCAGTGAATCAATGTCGTCAAAAATTCTCTTGTCATCTTTTTGAAGCTTAATAAGGTGTTTAACGGTGGCTAGCAAATCTTCATTTTTTAAGACCCAATTGCTTTTGTCAGTATCGTTGAAATCAAAACCAAATTTTTTATTGACTTTATGGCGGCCAACATTACCCAGTTCGTAGGTACGAAGATCAAAAAAACGTTCCTGAAAAAACTTTTGGGCATTTTCCAAAACAACCGGTTCACCGGGGCGGAGTTTCCGATAAAATTCAAGAAGGGATTCTTCCTGGGTTTTGGTGGCGTCAGCGTGGAGAGTGGCTTCAATAAAGGGACCAAGTTCGGCTATAATTTGTTTGTCGGAAAAGGCGGTGGCCGCCCGAAGAATTACAGTGGCCAGAACCTTTTTTTTGCGATCGATACGGGCGAAGATGACATCTTTTTTACCAACAAAGAATTCCAACCAAGAGCCCCTAACCGGACGGATTTCGGCGTTGCAAAGAGTTTTGCCGGTAGCCGGATCGGTGGTGCCGGTAAAATAAACGCCGGGGGAGCGGACCAGTTGATTGATAACTCCCCTCTCGATACCATTAATAATGAAGGTGGCTTGGGGAGTCATGGCCGGAAGATTCAGTAAAAATACTTCTTCTTCTTTGACCAAACCGGTGCGTTTATTAGTTAATCGGGCCTTGATGATAACAGGAAGGGTGTAATTTAATCCCTTTTGGCGGGCTAGGGCCGGAGTAACATTAACTTTATCAAAGGAAACATCACCCAATTCCAAAACCCAGTTGTTGCCGGTATAGTCAGAGATTGGGGAAACGGAATGAACGGTATCAATTAAATCTTTTTTTAGAAATTCTGCCCAAGATTCTTTTTGAACAGCCAATAAGTCTAGTTGAGGAATGTCCGGATAAATTTTACCCCAGTTGACTCTTTTGGCGGAAGGCATCAAATAGTTTGAGTTGTAACGCTAACAGACGAGTTATGTACCAACCGCTCGCCGAATGTGGAACATTATATACGCATATTTTACGCAGTGCAAGAGGATGATTTTTATAGGGCGGCGCCCTTAAAATCAGGACAATTGGCCCGGTACCAATTTATGGCCCCGGAGGTACATTCGTATCTAACGCCGACATTTTGCTGTGGCAGACAATCCACCTAGCCACTTTCAGGACAAGTATAATGGGTGGGGTAGTTTTGGGTTTTGGGAAATAGAAGCAGAAGGACGGCGACGGAAAGAATTACTACCATGGCAGCGAGAGGGGTAATGAGACGATTAGTTGGATTCATAAATTAAAGAAATTTAAAAGTAGAGAGAAGAGTAGATAAAATGTTTTCAAGTTTAATATCTACTTTTGGGGCAGTACTGATAATTGTTAGATTGGAATACTTGTCAGTGTCAAATTGATACCAAATAGTATTTTTTTCAGGGGAAAGATAGTCCACATCAGCAGCCGAAGCTAGAGTTGTTTCGGCAGCGTACAAACCTTTTGCCGATGAATAAGTTAATTTAATCATTTTATCGGCGAATATTGGACCAAAACCTGCTGGATCAACCACGATTGAGACAGTATAATTATTGTTGGTGTCTTTTAATTCTAGGCTAGTCTTTGGACCACCTTGACTCTTATTTTTGGGCAGTTCATCAACAACAATAAAGGTGTTGGGGTATTCGAAACTGAAACTATAGACCGAATTTTGGTATTTTTTATATCCAGTAGAGGTTTTGGTGGGGGTGAGTTTGGTGGAAGGAGTGGCTTCGCAGGCAATTTCAGTACAAATAATAAGCTGGTCGGGTTGGCAGGCGCAGGTATTGCAACCATCGGCGGCCGGAAAAGATTCGCCAATTTGGTAGGTTTTATCGTTTAGTTCACAAACAGGATTTGACTTGGTTTCAGTAGGAATTGGGGTAGGAGAAGAAACAGAAGAGGGCGGTTGACTCTTGGAAAAGCTATAAACAATAGCCGCTACCACGGCCAAAAAAGTAAGTAGTGAAAAATAAAAAAGAATTTTGAAGAAAAGAGGTGATGAGGGTGGGGAAACAGGCGGGGAAATTATTTCCGGAGGTGGCGATAGCACTTCTGGAGGTAATGGTGGAATTGGAGAACTTTGATCTAACGCCTGCGCATATTGGTCAAGCAGGGCCTGATATTGTTTTTGAAGTTCGTCATTGCCACTAGAATCAATCACAGAATAACTATGGCATGAAAAATCACGACTTGCAAGTGAACGGGGTAGGGCCTAAGATTTATTTATGAGAAAAATTTGGTTATTGACAATAGCTGTATTTTTTTTAACGGTTTCTGAAACTTTAGCTGCCGGTTTTAACTTAAAATCGATTGGGAATGTAAGTACTGACGGGAAACAAATAAGTCACTGGTGGTACACCAGTAATCAGCCAACCTTTCGGGGAGAAGCTGGGACAGGAGCCGATGTGGCAGTGGATATTGACGGGACTACATTGCAGGTAAGTACCGATAGCGCCGGAGATTGGGTGTTTACACCGACAACTTCCCTAACTGATGGCGACCATTTGGTAACACTGGCCAGTAGTGGTAGCGAAATTAAATTTACCCTGACAATCGGAGCTGCCAATGTTGATTGGAACGCGGTGCAAGCGGGAACAGGAGAAGCACTGCCGACAGTGGGAATAGCCTGGCCAACCATGGCACTTTTGGGAATGGCGGTATTTTTCCTTCTGAGTGGAGCTCGGGTGATAAGATAGCCTGATGGCAAAAGTTTTTATTAAAACCTTTGGGTGTGTTCAAAATGAGGCGGATTCGGAAAGGATAAAGGCATATTATTGGGAAAGAGGCGATAAATTGGTAGATGATTGGAAAGAGGCCGATACGGTGGTGATAAATAGTTGTGTAATCCGGGAATCAGCTGAAAACAGGGTTTATGGACTAATAAATAAAATTACGAATTACAAATTACGAATTACGAATTACAAACCAAAGATCATATTAACCGGATGTCTGGTGCCAATTGTGAAAAAGAAAATAGAAGGTGTGGATGAGATGTTGCCGATAAAAAATATTAGTTTTGATATAGAACCCCTAAGAAATAACAAAAAAGCAGCGCTAATACCAATAAGCTCCGGCTGTGATAATTATTGCTCCTATTGTATAGTCCCCTATTCCAGAGGCAGAGAAAGATCCAGACCAATGGCAGAAATATTAACGGAGGTAGACAAAACCTTGGAAAAAGGATTTAAGGAGGTGATATTGATTGGTCAAAATGTAAATTCATATCAACCGAGTTTCCCAAAGTTACTAGAAATGGTAGCTCTAAAAAAATTAAAAAAAATATCGTTTATCAGCAGTAACCCCTGGGATTTTTCAGATGAACTGATTGACGTCATTTCTAAATATAAAAATATTAACCGCTTAATTCACCTGCCTTTTCAATCAGGTGATGATGAAATCTTAAAAAAAATGAACCGAAAATATACCCAAAAGGATTATCTTGGATTAGTTAAGAGGATCAGATCTCAGATCTCAGATGTCAGATTTAGTACGGATATAATTGTGGGCTTTCCTGGAGAAGGTGAGACGGCGTTTCAAAACACAGTTTCGGTCTGCAAAAAGGTCATATTTGATATTGCTTATATAAACAAATACAGTCCCCGACAGGGAACGGTCTCGGCCAAACTATATAAAGACGACGTGCCGATGAGTGAGAAAAAAAGAAGGTGGAGAATCTTAGACGAGCTGGTAAATCAAAAACAACTCTAGTCGTTGTCGGAAAGCGGTTTCCTGGGAATAGGAAAGCTGGTATCCATGTTCCAATCCCCTTCGACTGCCTCCTGGGCAAATCTTTTAAATTCTGCCATAAATTTTCCCGAGCCAGGAAGGGGGTTGCCAGAAGCATCTTTAATAACCCAATCTTGGTTTTCCCAATATTCATAGTACTTCCGGGCGTTATTTATAGCCATTGGCCCTATACTAACACTTATTTTAGATATTTGGCAATATTGGAATTGTGGTCGGCGAGAGTGACGGCAAAATGCATGAGACCATCGGAGCCGGAGATGTAATAGAGATTGTCGGAAGGTAGGGGGTTTTG
>PEWA01000056.1:5748-9504 GCA_002780135.1 Candidatus Shapirobacteria bacterium CG06_land_8_20_14_3_00_40_12 | reverse complement strand
TTGGTGGGAATAGTAATTTACTGAAGATAAAGACGGCAGCGGAAGGAAAAAGTTTTGATCAATTATTGAGCGCTTATTTAGCTTTCCGAAAAGAAAAGAAGGAAACAAAAATAACTACTGACATGGTTAGCTATCTGGAAAAGATACTGGAGATAGAAAAGGGAAGTGTGGGAAAGATCGAATTGGAAAAAACACGAATAAACACGCTGAGTTTTAAGGTGTTGGCCGACAAAACGGCACTTTTATTACAGCGGAGGAGAGTTAATCCATCAATCTGGCAATCTTTGAACTACAGTCAAGCTGAAGGTTTGTTGAGTAGTCCAAGTTACGCCCGATATTTTTTAGCCGGAAAGATTTTTGAAATAGTGTGGAAATAAATGTGGACGTTTTTAGAAAAATTCGAACCTCCTTTTGCGAAAACACGTAATGTCGTAGCTTTGGCGGCTCGTCCCTCGCCGCCTTCGCTTTTTTGCACACGCGATTTTTTTCAGGCTTCGCCTGACATATTTTACTAAAATTTCTTCTCAAAGGGAAATTTTTGTCTTTTCCCCACCTAACCCATGCGTGACAACGTAAAATATTAAGAATAAATACACTCCCTTCAAAAACCAATCCATCCACTCCACCAAACCTGTCAAGTATGACTTCTGCCCGTATTATCGGCCTAAGTAATTTTATAAAATTATATAAATATAAAGGCAGTATAATCTGCCCCATGAGGACATTTGAAGTTTTTATACAAGAAAATAAAGTGACAGCAGTCGACTGGGCAAGGCTTGTCCAAAAAATAGCCAAGCACGAAAGAAACTTCTCTATTGAAGTTGAATTTGGAGCAGGAACTATAGAGTTCTATCTACATGCCCAAAAAGATCTTTCACCTCTAGCAAATAGCCTGGAAGGGTTTATTTTAAAACCAGTGGATAGAAACTTACAAAAAACAAAAAAACCCTTTTTTTATAGAAGCTTGGGTCTTAGATGGTCAAATCAACGAAATTTTCTTGAATTAAGAGAGACTGAAGAGATCAAAAGAGGAATAATTATTGACAAGGTTCTAATAAACTTTAAGAAAGTATTTAGCCGAAACTTACACTTTGTAACCATATTTTTTAAAGACAAAGATAAAAGGAGCTACTCCTCTTCCTATTTTAGTTTAAATAATCCACTATTCGGTTTTGAACTTAATTTCGAAAACAATACAAAGATAAAGAAAAAGTCTGTACCGTTATATTTAAAGGTTGATGAAACGGCAAAGTTATTTACCAGCGATGAAGAGAGAGGTTTTCTGGAGGTGTCTGGATTTCCTAATTTTTCAAATTCTGTATATTTTCCCCTTAATAAATTTGAGTTTGGAAAGCACAGCCTGATTGTAGGGCAAACTGGAGTTGGAAAATCAAAACTTATAGAGCTCTTTGTTAAAAACATACCAAAACAGTCTCTACAGGACGAGTACGCAGTTGTCATTATTGATCCGCATGCTTCCCTTTACCCTCAATTTCTAAATACAGATTTCAGCAAAGCCAACTTTGATTTCATCCGTACCTCTTGCGATCTTTTTCCATCATTCTCTGAACCCAAAATTGCAACTGAGCTTACCATTCTTCTTTTTAAAACTCTTCTTGGAAATCAGTTTAATGCCAAAATGGAACGAGTGCTTAAATACTCCATTTATCTACTGTTTTTACAAAACCAAATGTCGTTAATAAGTTTAAAAAGATTTTTGACTGAGTTAGAGTTTAGAAAAGAACTTTTAAATTCACTCGAAGAGGGATATGACTATCTATCTCATTTCTTTGAGACAGAGTTTGTTGAAATGCAAACTAAGTTTTACGAATTAGCTATAATGCCAGTCCTTGTTCTAATTGATGAACTAAGCTTCATTCCAGCTTTCACTTCTAACCTACCAACCTACAATATGGAAGAGGCTTTAAAAAATAATTTTCTTGTTTGCTTTTCATTAAACAGAATATCTTTGGGAGAAAAAGCAACACGGCTTATCGCAGGACTTATTATTCAACAACTCTTCCTTATAGCTCAAAAGGGATCGGTGAAGAAAAAGATAATTCTTATAATCGATGAGGTGTCTATTGTTGAAAATGAGAGTTTAGTAAGTATTCTTTCGGAAGCTAGAAAATTCAACTTATCCCTTTTTCTGTCACAGCAATATTTAACTCAAATTACACCTGAGTTGTTAAAGGGAATTTTATCAAATGCATACAATTATTTTGCCTTTAAAGTTTCAGACGAAGACGCCAAAATTTTGGCTAAAAATCTAGATATAGAATTCCCCGACGAAATTCTTGCCAAACAAAAGGGAAAAGGCTTTTCTGATGAAGATCTAAAGAGAAATTTGTTAGTAACACTTAATCCTAGAGAATGTTTGGTGCGTGTCTTTTCGAATGGAAAATTCTATCCATGCTTTAGTGCAAAGACGATGGATGTAAATTAAAACCTACTATGGATGAACAAAAAGCAAAACAAATTGCGGATTATATTTTCAAGGATGTTTTTGGAATTGAGAATTATTACTCACTCGAACAGTTGCAGAAAAAATTCGCAATTGATATCCCCTCTACTCAGAAAGTGAGCTGTACGCTATCTAAAAAAGATACTTGGACAATTTCTTCAAAAGAAAACAAAATTGCATCTCAAAAAGCTATTGCTGATCAGTTCAAGAAAGATGAATGGATGAGAAAAAAGAAATCAATAGGTTCTGTGGAAGATATTTTAAAAGCCTGGGATGAAATAAATTATCTTACTGGTGAAAAATATGTTAACTCTCAGGAAGTGGCTGAATCCGACGGTATTTATAACAGTGCCTCAGTTTATCATAGTATGTCTGTTTTCGATTCTAAAAATATTATCTTCTCATATAAAATTTTTGACTGTAACTATATGCTCGCATCCAGGGATGACTCGTCCTGCACTTTGGGTATTAGGACCAAAGAAAGCATTTTTTGTTCTTCAGGATTTGAAATATCATGGTCGAACAAAGTATCAAAGAGTATGTATATTCACGACGGCTTTGATTTATACGAATGCCTCTTCTGTTCACACATTCGATCAAGAAAATATTGTATTGCCAACATGCAGTTTGAAAAGGAAGAATATTTTAAACTCAAAAATAATATAATTAAGTGGATTTTAAAAGACTAATTTGAGGACTTTTTGTGTTATTGTTGATTATATTGCAATTATAACCCTGGAAGGAGTAACTTGAAATAAGAGGGAAGATAACGCAAATCGAGCTTGAGGCTCGATATTAAATTTTTGCGTTTTTGATTTTCTTTCGTTAAACAATCGCCGTCTTTTTGCAAACTACAATTTGGGCTATTCTACGCTCTTTTCTGAGTGTGGCGGAATCCCACCCGCCACAGCCCTACTCTCGAAAACCCTTTCGGTGGTTGTTGCAGGACTTGAATCCCTAAAGGGACTTCGATTTTATAGAATCTCAGCCTACGATTTTTTTGAACAATGAAAAATGTGACCGTACCTGGATTTGGACCAGGGACCTTTCCGATGTGAACGGAACGCTCTACCACTGAGCTACACGGTCTAGAAAAATATTTTCCTCTTTGGTAGTTGGATTATACTATCAGCTGAGGTAAACTGAAAAATATGAAATCAAGTTTTGCAAACGAAAGAGGGTTTTCGATAGGGAATTTTATTCTGGAATTTGTTCAGTCGATTGTGTTGGCGCTGTCGGCTTTTGTAATTATTTATCTTTTTGTAGCTCAACCGAATGAGGTTAAGGGTAAC
>PEWA01000056.1:0-5654 GCA_002780135.1 Candidatus Shapirobacteria bacterium CG06_land_8_20_14_3_00_40_12 | reverse complement strand
TATATTAAAAGAATATTGGGAGTTCCCGGGGATAGGGTAAAAGTACAAGGAGGACAGGTTTATTTAAATGGAAAACTGCTGGACCAAAAATTTTTACCGGATGATTTTGTGACTGAAGCCGGAGCTTTTTGCCAGGAAGGTGAAGAGGTGGAGGTGCCGGCAGGAATGTATTTACCTTTTGGAGACAATCGTTCTCATTCCAGAGATGGTCGGGAGTTTGGTCCGATAAAAAAAGATTTAATAGTGGGTAGGGCCTTTTTTAAATACTGGCCGGCTTCAGCTGTTGGTTTGATTCCAATAATCAGGTTTTAATTTTCACTGTCTATGGGGGTTAGCTCTTTGTGGCAAATCTGTTGATAGAGATCACGGAGTTGGTCGAAGCGTTTGTCGACAGGGCCCCGGAATTGAAAAACAACTCGGGTGTAAACGTTGGTTTGGGAGATTTTAACTTTGGCAGTTTTGTCTTTGAATATTGATTCAAAATCGGAACTAATATTGTCCAGACGGGAACGGAGAAATTGAGGAATGTTTTCTTTGGTAATCGGTACCTGACCTTCTTCAATGATGTGGCGCATCCGACGGGCAATTTCTTCAGCCCGGCGAACCGATGCTTTTTCCTTTAATACAATTTTGTAGGCTTCAATCATCAGGCGGGTATCCCCAATTCCACCCAATGCTCGGGCGTGACCTTCGGTGATGAGCCCGGACAACAATCCATCTTTAATAGCGTCAGGGAGAGTTAGTAATTTAAGACAATTAATAACGTAAGGAATGCTTTTGCTGACTTTGCGGGCGATATTCGGATTATCGAGGAAAAATTCTTCCTTGAGGCGCTGAAAGGCCTTGGCTCGCTCGATTGGGTTAAGGTCTTTACGTTGGACATTTTCCACAATAGCCATTTCCAACATTTGTTGGGGGGTGGTTTTTTTAATGATGGCCGGAACATAAGGAAGCTTAAGAGAGCGGGCAGCCCGCCAGCGGCGTTCGCCGGCGATGATTTGGTAGCCGGCTGGAGTTTGGGCAATAATTAAAGGTTCCAAAATACCGTGTTCTTTAATGGAATCGACTAGTTCGGAGAGTGATTCCTGACTGATAATTCCCCTTGGCTGAAGGGGGTTTGGTTCAAGTTGATTGGTAGGAATTTGGGTAATGTCTTTCATATTGAAAGACTATCATGAAACACTGCGTGAAAAAAAGATGACGAAATGCATCACTTTTGCTAGTATATGAGTTATTATGGAGAAGTGGGAAAAAGTTAGTGATGTTCCGTTGGGAACTCTGGTGAGAATTAAAGGATTGGGGATAAACTTTACATATACAGGTAGGGATAGAGGAATTTACCATAATTTAGACTATAATCTTCCGGCGATTGAAGGAGAAAGAGTTAGGTTTAGAATTAGCAGAAGAGGGTTGGTTCACAGAGTTCCTTTATTACCTAGGCTTTGACAACGGAGACGAGTTTTTTGCCGAATTTATTTAAGAATTTGACGATTCCGGGACGGATGGCGTAGATGGTGAAATCTTTACCGGCTTTGGTGCCGGCAGCGGTGTGATATTTCGAGCCAACCTGGCGGACAATAATCTGCCCTACAGCTACTTTTTGACCACCGGATTTTTTTAGCCCCAGACGTTGTCCGGGACGATTGGATTTTTGATTAGTTTTTCCTTGTGATTTAGTATGGGCCATGGGCTATAAATTTATTTTGGTAATTTTAATGTCAGTTAACTGGGGACGAAAACCGATATGTTTGCGATAACGGGATTTAGCCCGGAATTTAGTAACATCAAGTTTTGGACCTTGGTAATTATTTACTGATTCAAATTCAACGCTAGCGTTTTTGACTGTAGGGTTGCCAACTTCTATTTTTTTATCATCGACAATTAAGTAAACTTCAGTGGTAGATTTGGTGGTTGGATCAAGCTTATCAATGGTAATTGTTTGGTTCTCTTCAACTTTGTATTGGGTACCTGAGATTCCAATTACGGCGTATTTCATACCTGGGAATTATATCATAATAATTAAGTTGTTTAGGAAGAATAGATTATTCCAAGTGAGAACAGAAGAGCGAGAAGTGAGGAACCACCAACCGAGAGAAAAGGAAGGGGAATACCAGTAATTGGAAGGAGTCCAATGTTCATGCCGATGTTGACTACCATTTGGATCCAAATTTGCAGAGTAATTCCTAAAGTAAAAAGGAAGAGTGGATGGTTATTGGCGGTACTAAAGGCTTTGTGAAGGAGGGTGCGAAGAAGGAGAAAATAGGCAAAAAAAATGAGTAAAACGGATATTAATCCAAGTTCTTCAGAGGTGGCGGCAAAGATAAAGTCGGTGTGTTTTTCAGGAAGAAACAGCAATTGTCCCTGAGTTCCCTGGCGGTAACCTTTTCCAAAAAGTCCACCCGAACCGATAGCGATTTGGGATTGGATTAGATTATAGCCCTGACCAAGCGGATCATGGGTGGGATTAAGAAAAGTGCTAAGACGGTTTTTTTGATAATCGTGAAGTATAAAGCGCCAGGCGAGGGGTGAAAGAATAAGACCGATGGTAACTAAGAGTAGAGATAATTTTAAAAGTTTCTTGCTATAGAGAATAATGGGAATTAGTAAAATTGCAATTGTAAAAGCACTGCCTAAATCGGGTTGAGCAAGAATGATTGATACCGGGAGGAGGAGAAAAAAAGGAAGTGCTCCAGAGGCTAAAAAAAGCATCAATCCCGGTTTGACGATTTCGCTGGGTTGGAGGGAAAATGGGCCGATGTCAATCCAACGCCGGGAACCACGGGTAATATCACCCAAGACGATTGGAAGAAATAGAAAGATACAACAGGCGATAAAAATTAGCCAATGAGAACCAGTAATTTGTTTGGGGTTGATCTGGGTACCGATAAAGAACAAAAAAATACCAATCAGCCAAGCAGATAACTGTTTTATTAAAGATTGCGGGGCCAAGGAACTGACCATTAAAAGATTAATGGTCAGAAAAATAAGTAGAGAAATACCTAAGGGGACAAAGCGATTTTTAAACAACATCCAACTTTGATTGAAACAGCTAAAGTTTTGGTTAATAAATCTGCTTCAAACTCTTTTGGCCAGGTGGGGGCAACGATCGTAATCTTATCAGTTATTTTTAATCCTTGATTTTTTCGTAGAATCTGTACTTCTCTGACAAAATCCCGATATTTACCTTCGGCGATTAGGTCTGGGGTGAGAGTGGTATTGAGAGATGGTTTTTTTCCGACAGTAATTTTTTTTATATTGGTTTCATCAAGAATGATTTTCAAAAACTCATCATTTATGTCATGAATAATAGTGGCCTCTGATAAGGGTTGGCGGATTTTTAGACCAGAAAGTTGACGGAGAGCGTGGAGGTCCTGACAGGTTTTCCGGACGGTATCCATATTTTTTTCTAACCTTATATTAATTAGATTTTTATCGACATTGGGCCAAGATTCCAGATGAACCGAAAGGATGGAAGTAGATAAATTTCGATGAATTATTTCACTTATAAAAGGAACAAAAGGTGAGATTAAGGCAGTAAGTTTTTCAAAAGTATGATAGAGGAGGTTTAGATTGTCGTTTCGGTTGCGGTTTCGGCGGATATACCAAGTGGAGAGATCAGAGACAAGTTTTTGGATACTTTCGGTGGCTTTGGCGGTGTTGTAGTGGTTCAGGCTTTTACTGACTTGGGAAATGGTGCTGTGCAAGCGGGAAAGAAGCCAGCGGTCAAGAACCGCGGTGAGTTGTTCGGGGCGGAAGCCGGGATCAGGTTGCCAGTTTTCCAGATTGGCGTGCTGAGTAAAAAAACGATATGAGTTCCATAGAATGAGAATAAATTCGCGTTTAATACTATCGGCAATATTGTACCCAAAGTTAACATTGGAGCTGGATTTTTGAAGACAATAAAGCCAACGCATGGCATCAGCTGACATTTTGGCAACAGCGTTGTCAAAAGGGATACCATTTTTTTTAGTTTTACTCATCCGTTCCCCAAATTCGTCTCGGACTTCGGAATAAGTAACAACGTTTTGATAAGGAGAAACATTTTCAAAGGTGACGCTAAAAAAGAGCATGGAATAAAACCACAGACGAACCTGTTCGGTCATTTCTGTAACCAAGTGGGCTGGAAACCATTTTTGCCAATAAGATTTATCGTCAAGATAGTGGAGGGTGGAAAACGGAACTACTCCGGCATCAAGCCAGCAATCACCGACATCGGGGATGCGACTGACCGCATGGCCACATTTGGGGCATTTTATTTTTATTTCATCGATCCAAGGCCGGTGAAGGGAAGATAGTCCTTCAACAAGTTTGGGGTCGACGGCTAAACTTTTAAGTTCCTCAAGACTGCCGACAACTGTTAATTGACCGCAACCACACTCGTAAAAAGGCAGAGCCAGGCCATAGAAACGTTTACGGCTAATCATCCAATCTTCCATGGAATTAAGCCAGTTTTGCATCCGCCGGCCGACAAATTTGGGATGCCAGTTGACATCGGTGGCAGCCTTTTTCATAAGTGGCCGAATTTGATTTGTATCGATATACCAGCTGTCCTCAAGTCGAAAAAGACATTTGGTTTTGCATCTCCAGCAATGAGGATAACGGTGGGCAATGGGTTCGGTTTTAAATAAGGCGCCAATTTTTTCTAGATAACCGATAACCATTGGGGCAACATTATGCGCGTAAAGTCCGGTCAAATCCCCATAACCCGGACCAAAGTGGCCGGTTTCATCCAAGGGAGAGAGCATGTCGGCCTTGAGTTTTTTACCCAAAAGAAAATCCTCCTGACCGCAGCCGGGAGCGATGTGAACTATGCCGGTACCCTCAATCGGATCAACTTCGTCCCATTGAGTAATATAATGTTTGACATTTATTTGGACGGGAATGTCGTAGATTGATTCGTATTCAAGACCGAGAAGTTTTTGGGAGTCAAAGCTTTGGTAATCGGTTAAACCCAGACGATCGGCAGCTTGACGGGCCAGGTAGAGAATGTCATCGTTATGTTTGATCTTGACATAATCGTGTTTGGTATTGATAGCCAAAAGAACGTTGGCTGATAAGGTCCAAGGAGTAGTGGTCCAGGCCAAGACATATTCATTATCTTTGTTCTTAAGTTTGAATTTTAAATAAACGGAAGTATCGGTAATATTTTTGTAACCATCAGCCTGCTCGTGTTGGGAGAGACCGGTTTCACAGCGGGGGCACCAGGTAGCGGCACTTTTTCTTTTAACGAGCCAACCCTTTTCGTGGACGACTTTTAAAAAATACCAAATATAGAGGTTGTTTTCTTTGGAGTTGGTGTAGTAGCTATTGTCCCAGTCCATAAAATAGCCAAGACGAATGGATTGTTCGGTTTGAATTTGGGAATATTTTGAAACTCGGTCAAGGCAGGCGGTGGTAAATTTATCGAGACCAAAGTTTTGGATATCTTTTTTGGAATTAAATCCGGCATCTTTTTCGACTTCGACTTCGACCCAGAGACCCTGGCAATCAAAACCGTTTTGAAAACGTTGCCGAAACCCGCAAAGATTTTTATAGCGTTGAAAAACATCTTTTATGGTTCGGCCGCGGGCGTGATGGACTCCCATGGGACCATTGGCGGTAATGGGACCGTCGATAAAAGAAAAAACTTCCGTCGAGGAATCGTTTTTGTGAAG
>PEWA01000040.1 GCA_002780135.1 Candidatus Shapirobacteria bacterium CG06_land_8_20_14_3_00_40_12 | reverse complement strand
GGCTTGGGAGAGGTAAATTCCTTAACCGAAGTGGTACCGTCAACCAGATCAATTTGACCATCAAAAAGACCGCGGGAAATGATGGCGTTGGTACAACCGCTGATATTGTTGGTGGCAACTTCCCAGCGGGTAGGGGTATTGGCTCTGATTTTAAAACGATTGGGGGTATAGCCTGAAGAGGAAGCATCCATTTTAATAATCTGCTGACCATTAACAATTGGCGCTAACTCACCAGTCGATCCGACGGTTTTGGAATAACTTGAGTTGGTAGCAAAAGCATCGGAAAGGTTGGGTAAACCAACAACGCTAAGTTGAGCATTAATATTAAAAAGGGCAAAAAACAGGACAAGATAGCCGGCGATAGCAGAAAAAGAAGTGGAGGTTTGGGGATTGCTCTGAAATTTAACACTACTGTAACCAATGGCTAAAAGTCCCGGAATAGTACCGAGAGCAAAGAACGCCATAATTAAGGCACCGGTTGCGGGTGAGCCGGAGGCTAAAGCCAGAGCCTGGGCGGTGATAGTGAAACCACAGGGAAGAAAAAAAGTCAGGGCACCCATCAAGGCCGGAGCAAAACGGCTCTGGAAATTTGATTCATCAGCAATATGACCGGTAAGAGATTTGGGAAGACGGATTTGAAAAGAGGCGAGGGCTTTGACACCCAACATTTGCAGTCCAAGCATTATCATTAAACCGGATACGGCAATTACTAAAGTAGCAGTAAAGAGAGGTGAAAGCCGAAAAAAATTGCCAACATAACCCATGAGAGCCCCAAAAAAGGCATAACCTAAAACCCGACCGCCATTAAAAAGAAAATGGGGTTGAAGTTTTTGGAGAGTACTGTCACTGTTGCCGTAATTGCCGACCCATTGCCGGCTAACCGAAAGAATAATACCCCCAACTAAAGCGGCACAACTACTAAAACCGGCCAAGAGACCGAACACGAGAAATATAGGTAGAGTGGAGGTGGTATTAACAGAAACCAGAGAGGTTAAGCCACTTTTGTTTAGGAGGAGAAAACCAATAATTATTAAACCGGCGGTAAAAAGAGCGGAGAGGGGATTACTGGGCTTGGAAACAGCACAATAAGAATCAGTGGCAATCCGAGTATTTTTGTGAAATGGGGTATCGGAAAACCGATAGTGATCAGCCTCAAAAATTTTACTAAGATACTTGGCAGAAATTTGGTCGTCCGGTTGATGCTCAACAATGACCACGTTTTTGGACAAGTTGGCATCAACCATATTGACAGTCAGTTCTTTAATGATCTTTTTTTCAATCAGAATTTCGCAGGAAGCACAGTGCATTCCGTGGATATAGTAAGTGGACTGAATTAGGCTTTGGTTGTCTTTCATACTACACAGTGTAGTAGTAATTTTTCTATTTGTCAAGGGAGTGTTGGTTGGCAATGGTCACTCTGGAAAAAAATTTGACTTGTCGAACTGGTTATTAATTTTTCGACACACCTAAGAAGATGCCGGCAGTCAAAAAAGAGATCAGAATCTTTTATAAATAGGGTACTGGAGAGGAAGACGAATAAAATTATTGAATAATAAGCCATGGGTATTTTTATGCCCTGTTTTTTTTGCCCCACCAGAATCTTTATTCTTTCGCTTTGACTATTAAAATAGCTGATTCCCGGCTCAAAACTTTGACTCTGAAATTTTAGTAAGGCTGAAACTAATGGTAGTTTGTTGTTTAACAATTCATCGGAAAATTGATCTGATGAGACTTCGACTAGGGTCAAATAGTTATCAAAAAGCCAGTTTCTACCCGGAAGAAACGGCAAGGTTGATTTTATAAACCCGGTTATAAATATTTTGAGAGGGTGATAGTTTTTTTGATGATTTATTTCATGTTGAATCATAGCTTCTATTTCTTCGGGGGAGTGGGTTTCGAATAAGGCCAAGGAAAGATAAATTATGGGATGAAAGAACCCTGAGGTAAAAATATGACCGCGACCGGAGCGGAATTGGGTGAAGGTCGGGGTAATCTTGGTAATGATTAGGGTATTAATAAAAAGACGGGTCGATTTGACACTTCGGGTTGATTTAATAAGGGCTTTTACATACTGGGAAAGAAGTCCAAGTAAAATCAGCCCGGGGATGACATTGATTAAGAATGATCGGGAAGTAATTAAACTTAATGTGTTGTTGCTAAACTTCAGGGCGTCGAGTAAAAATATGATTTGCATGGTCAGGGCACGAAGAAGTTTGGGAGAGGCAACTGCCAAGAAAATCGAATAAAAAAAGCCCGATAATAGTATCAATCCAAAATAGATATCAGAAAGAAGGTTAAGTTTTTTGGAGCTCATTTTTGGGATTTCAGATATTTTTTTAATAGGCCCAGGTCTTTTTTGTTATTTTTGATAACATCGACAAAATTGGCGATGGCGACCTGGCCGTAAGAGTTGACTAAGCCGTTTATAATCCCGGATAAGTTTTTTTTGATAAATTTTTCTTTACAGGAACAGGGGAAATATTGATAGGCCTTACCTGACATTTTCCGACGAACTACCCCCTTATCGGCCAATCTTTTGAGGATAGTCATAATGGTGGTATAGGCATAATCCCCTTTTAATTGGTGGAGAACGTCAAGAGGTTTTAGGGGAATTGAAGAAATCCACAGGATATCCATGACTTTTTGTTCAAGCGGACCGAAAGGTTCGGTTTTCATACTACTGATTGTAGTACATATCTAATTTTTGTCAATTAAAGTAAAAATCCTCCGAAATAATATCGGAGGACTTTTAAGGGCTCTAAGAGTCATAAAAATCTAACAGTTAGAGGTCAATAGGTTATTTGCTGCAATTACAGGGCTTGCCATCTACGGCGCCACATTTGCAATCTGATTTACGGGAACAGGAATTATGTTTATCTTCCCTGAGATTGAAACTATTAACTACTACAATTGTAGTATTAGTACAGAGTTTTGTCAAGGACATAGTTTATTGCGTTATTGTGGGCAAGATGTTATAGTCTGCCATGGCAAGATATTCAGTAAATGGGGTGGCAAGAGGAGTAGCGGATAAAAAGGGCGGAATCGGGGTGGGATTGGTAAAATCACTGGTGGCGATTAGGCTGAAGACGGAAGGTTGAGATCAAAAGTAACAGCATGAGTCATGGCTTATTATATAATGGCTTGACGGAGAGATGTTTGTATTGTACCATTATGTACAGTGATAAAAAGGATATTGCCCCATAAACCAGTTTCATTTGAATGGGATAAGGGTAATATCATTAAAAACTGGGAAAAACACGAAGTCAGCAATGACGAGTGTGAACAGATTTTTGTAAATACTCCAAAAGTATTTGCGGACGCAAAGTATTCTGATCGTGAGAAAAGAATGACCGCATACGGAAAAACCGATGGAGGAAGATGTTTAACAATTGTTTTTACTTACAGACAATTATTCATTAGAGTGATCTCCGCCAGAGATCAAAACAAAAAGGAAAAAGCAAAATATGAAACAAAAAATTAAACCAATACCAAAGTTTAAAAATGAAGATGCAGAGAGAGATTTTTGGGCGACTCATGACACAACCGAATATTTTGATATGTCTAAAGAGGTAAAATTTGATTTCTCGGAGTTGAAACTAACAGCTAAACCGATAACATTGAGATTGCCATTGTCTTTGATTTCTGATCTGAAAAGATTGGCCAATAAAAGGGATGTCCCCTACCAATCTTTAATGAAAGTGTGGCTGGCGGAAAAAGTTCAGAAAGAAAATAGGACTATTTGACCACCTTGGTGGCACCAATGATAAAATTGGATGATATGCAATTTAACAAAATCTCAACAATTTTGATTTGGTCGGAAAACTGGAAGAGATTGGCGGATTGGTATCAGGAAACATTTAGCCTGAAACTAATAGAAAAAATAGGTCATCCCCAAGACACGGGGTGACTGTTTGAATTTCCTGAAGATGGGGTGAAGTTGTGGATTGGTCAACATTCGGAAGTGAAAGGAACAAACCCTGATCCTTGCCGAATTATGTTTAATATCAATGTTGATTCGGTGGCAAAGGCTTATGAATATCTAATATCAAAAGGAGTGAAAATTGTCGCCACACCATTCAAAGCGCCGACTTTTGATAAGTGGTTTGTGACTTTTGAAGATTTGGACGGTAATTATGTTCAAATAATCGGGCCAAAAGAGTAATGAAAAGTATTTCGTCGGTCGAAGGTTTGGGAATTGAAAAAAACGCGAAAGTTTTAGTTTTTATGCCACACCCCGATGATGAAGCGGTATTTATGAGTGGATTTCTAAAAATAATAACAACTAATAAGATTGGAATAAGGGTGGTGACTTTCACTGCCGGAGAAAAAAGTACACTTAGGTATGGCTTATCCCCCGAGGAAGATCTGGCCAAAGCAAGAAGAAAAGAACTTCTAAATTCGTTTCGGATTTTGGGGGTCAAAAATTTTGAAGTTTTGTCGTTTCCTGATGGGGGTTTAAAAAATAAAAAATCGGAAATGAAAATAGAAATACTAAAGCAAATATCGGAATATAAACCAAGCCATGTCGTTACCTTCGAACCGGACGGAATTTACGGACATCCGGATCATATTGCCCTAAGCGAAGCGGTGAGTGGGGTGACGAAAAAACCGATTCAGTTACTGTATGTAACAATTGTTGAGTATAAGGTAAAACCAAAGGCTTCAAGTATGGCAGAAAGAGAAATACACCCGTTAAAACCGGATTTTTGTCTAAAAATGAATTTACTTGAAAAACTGGCAAAGCTAAGATCATTGCGGGCTCATAAATCACAGTTTAATATCTCTCAAACAAAACCAAATGATTTTAATTTCTTTAAAATTAATAAGATGCTGGGGTGCGAATATTTTGTTTATAGGGATAAATGATGGATAAAAGAAAAGAAAAATTGCTGTCGGAGTTGGCAAAATATGAGAAAAAAATCGTGCAATTGAAAACTGATTGTGCTGAATTTAAAGGAGGTGGGAGTAGATATGGGGATGAATATGGGGAAAATTAAAAAATCTACTGAAAAGTGACGGTGAGTTTGCTGCCGGTGGCAACGGCTAACCTTTTTAGAAAAGAAAGGGAGGGGGTGGTTTTGATATTTTCCAGGCGAGAGATGACCGATTGACGGGTGTCAAGTTTTTTGGCAAGTTGTTTTTGGGTCAAACCTTTTTTTAATCTAGCTTCGATAACTGATTTGGCAATTTGAAATTCCAGCTCAGACTCTTTGAGTGCCTTTCTAAAAGCAGATTTTTTTAATAATTGTTTTTTGTGAGTGATCCAGTCCATGTTTTGATGATATCACAATATTGTGATATTTCAATAGTTTATATTAATAAACTCATTTAATCTGGAAAGGGCAACCTTCAGTTCTTTTTTGTCGGTCTTTTGGGTCTTTTTGATAAATCCATGGAGTAACAAAAATTGATGACCAGTGACGGCGATATAAAAAATCCGAATATTGTCGCTACCCAGAATTCTCAACTCCCATAATTTTGTACCGGTGACTTTTTTAATATGAGGTAAACCAAGTCGAATACCAAACTGGCTTAATAGATCGAATGTATTTGATACTTTGGCTTGGGTTGAAGGATTTAGAGATTCGATAAAATCGTAAACTGGTTCTTCTCCACGATCACTTCTAAAGTAGATTATTTTCCAATTATCAGTGGCACTC
>PEWA01000044.1 GCA_002780135.1 Candidatus Shapirobacteria bacterium CG06_land_8_20_14_3_00_40_12 | reverse complement strand
ATATAGCCAAGGATACTTTGACCCACTTTACCAAAGAGGAGTCCAAGACCATTGAGATTTTAGTACAGAAATCAGATTCAATCGTCTCTCGCGACGAAATCGCCCAGGCTGTTTGGGGTGAGCGCTGGCTAAAGAAGTACTCCGATTGGCAAATCGATCGTCTCATCTATCTTGTTCGTCGCAAACTTTCTTCAAAATATACTGTCAAGACAATCCGCAACCGTGGCTATGTTTTGATTTCAAGCAAAAGTAGTATCCCTTCCACCCCAACCTTTCCCGTCGAGGGTACTGTTCCTACTCAAGCCTATCTAGAGTACATGAGCAATCCCCAAAATCCCCGTAAAGTATTGACTGATTTATTTTCTGTTGCCAAAAAAGAAAAAATCATTATAAACATCAAACATCCAAAATTGATTTTGGTCGTCAACTCTTTCTCTGCCGACAACGTTAACGCTATCGCTAAATATTTATCTGGTTCCGAAGTTTATTTCTCCAACTTTGACTCTCGGGCTCTGATTCTTCATCAATACCAAATCGACAAACTAGGTTTACCCCTGTTTCATGCGGTTTTTGATGATCTTCGTCACTCCCGCCTAGCCGATGCTACTTTTGATCTCATTATCAACGACTTTCGCCTAAACTTTAATACCACCCATTCTCAAAATCAACAATCTATGGAAAATATTTTTCGACTATTAAAGGCCAAAGGACAAGTTTTAGTGTCAGTGGTCATTGACCCCCGCTACAAATCTCTCCGTTTATTTCAACCTTGGACCTTTCAGGCCCAGGAGGGTCTTACCCGTTTTTGTTTCACTGCCATTTATTACCAAAAACTATTTCAGGACTCTGGCTTTAAAATCATTGCCGACTTCGATCAAAAAAATGGTAATTCTTGGCATCCGCCCTATCGCCGCTATTTGTTAGAGAAATAACACGATCGTCATTGCGAGGATTCCTCGACGACGCAATCACCACAGTGTGGAGATCGCCACGTGATTACATTCGCAATGACGTGAAGATCCCAAATAATTTTCTCGCATTCTCATCCAGGATTTTTTCCGCCTCTTCAAATTCCATCCCCCAGATCTTTGCTATTTTTTGATACACATATTTGACATAAGAGGGATTATTTTTTTGCCCCCTAAAAGGCAGAGGAGTTAGCTCCGGTGAGTCGGTTTCCGCCAGCAGTCGGTCGTGAGGGATAACCTTGACCACCTCGACCAAACCTGCCTCATATGTCAAATTTCCATCAATTCCAAAATACCAGTCTTTACCCAAATCCAGTACTTTCTGAACTCTTTTTTTACCCCCCGAGAAGCAGTGAATTACCCCCCTCATGTTGCTTCCCCTTAATATATCAAACACTTCCTCGATGGCTTTTCTGGCATGGACAATTAAAGGCTTGTTATATCGTTTGGCCAGCCCGATTTGTTGTCTAAACAATTCCTCCATCTCTTGAAAGTCCCCCTTGTCAAAGGGGGATTTAGGGGGATTTGAGTAGTCCAATCCACACTCTCCCACCGCCACAATTTCCGGATTTTCTTTTAATAATTTTTCTAAATTCGTAATTGATAATTCGTAATTTGAAATTATTTCCTGCGGGTGTATCCCTACCGCCGCCAGCAATTTTTTATTGGTTTTCGACAACTCCACATTTCTGGTACTGTCCTCAACATTTGCCCCCGACAATATCACATATTCCAATCCCTCTATTTTAAAGTCTCCCTTGTCAAAGGGAGATTTAGAGGGATTAATATGGGCATGAGTGTCAATCATTACTGAATTATATTGCATCATGTTAAAATTTACCTATGACCATGCAAGATATTAGTGCCAAAATCATTCCTATTCTCAAAAGCCAGGGGGTTACCAAGGCCGCTTTTTTTGGTTCGGTGTCTCGAGGGGAGGCCAAGCAAAATAGTGATATTGATATTCTAGTTGATTTTGGTGAGAAAAAAAGTTTACTTGACTTTGTTGGTTTAGAATTAGATCTCGAAGAAATTCTTCACCAAAAGGTCGATTTATTAACTTATAACTCTATAAACCCACTACTCAGAGACATTATCTTAAAAGATCAGAAGGTAATTTATGGATAAAGATCCACAGATTTTTCTTTCCCACATTTTAGAAAGTATCACCGAAATAGAGAAAGGTATCGACGGTATTTCCGAAGAAAAGTTTTCCAGATCAGTTCAAATCCAAGATGCTGTTGTTAGGAGACTGGAAATTATTGGCGAAGCCGCCAAAAACATACCCGAAGCCTTTAGCAAACAACACCCCGAGATTAGTTGGCGCAAAATTGCTGGCATGCGCGACAAACTCATTCATCATTATTTTGGTATCGACATGAGTATTGTCTGGGAGACCGTTATCAAGGATCTACCTATACTTAAAGAACAGATATCCCAGGCAAAAAAGTCGGAATAGAGTTTGTAGAGACGCGATATATCGCGTCTCTACTTTACATTTTTAAACTTTCTCTTTTAGTACTACGTATTTCCCGCCATTATATTTCACGACATTTTCACAAATGGCGACGAGGCTTTGGTGGAGATATTCGTCACTGGTGGCCTCACTTCCTTGGACATAAATCAACAAGTTTTTAGTGCTTTGCGTCACTTTTGACAATTCACTTTGTTTGCAATTTAGTCGACACAGAGTGTGAACGTCATCCACTGCCGCCCATTCATTAACTGGTAAAGTCTCGCCAGTTGTCGATCCAAGTGGATAGAAAACTTCCTTCCCAGTGGTGGTTTCGATTCTGACATCACCTTTTAATTTGTCCAAGTCATGGGCTGAAACCACTAATTTTGTCTCAAGTGACTTAACGTTATAGGCATCCACCACTGTATTAATTGTTGGTAGAACACCTTTTTCCTTTACCAATTGTAATAATGATGTGGGTGACGCCACCGCATTTTTAACTCCGGCTGTAACATATAATTTTTCATACCCCAACAGTATTGGGTTTCGAGAATAATCAGTTTTTCTCACCAATTCAGCTATAGCTTTTTTATCTTTTTCCAATTCTGGATTCTTCTTTTTCACTGTCACCCCATAAATTTCAGCTACCTGAAATTTCACCCCAACTTTAGTTGCTTTTTCATCGACCCAATATCTCCGATCTGACGATAAAATATTGGTACCGTCTCCCCTGTCAAGCTTGCCCGCCGTGGTGGGGGGAGATACGGCAGAGCCGAGAGGGGTTTTGAGCCCATCAGCGGGGGAGGGATTTGTTTCAATCCTCGGAAACAACGCCTTCGGGAGCGGTTTTATTTCCCCCGCAAAACAATCGAGAATTTTTTGGGCCGTTTCGGGTATAAAGGGCAAAAGGTGATAGGCTGCCTGTCGCAAGTTACTCACACATTCAGTTAATATTTCGATTCTTTTAGGGTCGGTGGCTTCCAGCTTCCAGGGTGTGGTTTCGTTTAGTCGAACATTAGTCGGGTCAATCCACTTTTCAAAAACCCATTTTACGGTCAGATCGAAACTACATTGATTAATTAGTTTTTTGAATTCTTCATCAATTCGTAATTCATAATTTGTAATTTGTAATTTATCTCCTAACTTACACACCCGGCTCACTAAATTACCCAAGTTATTGGCCAGTTCGGAGTTGTACACCTCCACAAAGCGGCTCTGCGAAAAATCACCATCATTATAAGAGGGGATTTCTTTGAGAAGGTAATAACGTACTGCATCCACTCCATATTTCTCTATATATTCCAGCGGGTCAATCACATTTCCCAAACTCTTACTAATTTTTTCTCCCTCGGCCGTGACATAACCATGAACAAAAATTTCTTTAGGTGGTGGTAAACCGGCACTTTTGAGCATTGCCGGCCAATAAATGGCATGAAAACGGGTTATCCCTTTGCCGATTACCTGAACATCCGCCGGCCAGAATTGCCCAAAGAGGGGATCATTATTTTGCCAGTTGAGAGCAGTAATATAATTTGTCAGCGCATCAAACCAGACATAGATTATCTGCTCTGGATCTTCTGGCACCGGTATTCCCCAGCCCTTAGCTCTTTTTACCGACCGAGAAATACTAAAATCCTCCAAACCCCCCTTAATAAAGGACACCACTTCATTTTTCCGAAATTCCGGTACTATTTTTAGCTCATCACTTTCAATTAGTTTTAAAAGCCAGTCCTGGTAGACTGATAGTCGGAAAAAATAATTTTCCTCTTTGACAACCTCTGGTTTCTTTTTGTGTTCGGGGCACTTTCCCTCCACCAAATCTTTTTCCAAATAAAACGTCTCGCACCCCACACAATATAACCCTTGATAACTTTTTTTATAAATATCTTCTTTTTTGCAGGCCAACCAAAAAGCCTGAGCACCTTCGATATGTCTCTTTTCTGTGGTTCGGATAAAATCATCAATCGAGCAATTTAGCCGTCTCACCACATTTTCAAAAATATCGGCGTTTTTTTTAACTAACTCCTCCACTTTTATTCCTTTTTCTTCTGCTGCCTGAACATTTTTTAGGGCATTGTCATCAGTTCCGGTTAAAAACCGTACCTTTTCTCCTAGTAACCGGTGAAATCTGGCAATTACATCCGTTTCCACAAACTCCAAGGCGTGACCTATGTGTGGCGCTGCATTGACGTAGGGAATTGCTGTAGTAACGTAAAATTTTTTCATAAATGTCCTTTAAATTAAGTAAATTATAACTTAATCAGCCACGTTTGCCGATTCGGCATTACGTGGCTAGGACATTTCTTCAGACACTTTCTTCTTAGCAACTACTTTCTTACTCCCCCCTTTCTTCAAAGGAGGGTCAGGGGTAGATTTAGAATCTGCAGTTGGCTTCACTAGCTTTTTACTCATTCTCGACTTCAACCTGGCTACTTTGTTCTGATGATAGACATAATTTTTCTTGGCCTTGTCCAACATCGAAAACACCTCTTTCAAGCCTGCCTCGTTGGGTTTCAAAAGATACTTTTTAATCGTTGATTTGACTTTATCCCTAAATTTAGAATTGACTTTTCTATTTTTAATCGATTTTCGCAATGATTTTTTAGCTGACAATGAAATTGGCATAGGTGATATTTTAGCCTAATGATTTGTACTTTACAACAGCTATAATATGAATCATGTTGTCTTGGTCCAAAATCAGGGGTCTTCTTTCCCGCCCCCAAAACTCAATCAGTTCCGCTTCATTAATTTTAGCAATTACTTTTGGCTTATCGGCAATTCTCGGATTCCTGCGTAGCCGCTTTCTCTATGCCCATTTTTTTCAATGCTGTGTTTTAGATCTTGATGCCTACAATGCTGCCTTCCGTCTCCCTGATTTAATTTTCAAACTATTGGTTACCGGCGCTCTGTCGGCCTCCTTTATCCCGGTATTCAGTAGTTACCTGCACAAAAAACCCCAGGAAGCCCATCGTTTGGCTTCCTCGGTTATCAATCTCCTTTTTTTGGTTTTTTTAGTTGCTTCCATAATTATTCTAATCTTCACCCGTCCTCTTTCCGAACTTATCGCCAAAGGTTTCAACGGCTATCAGATTGATCTGATGGTCAATATGACCCGGATTCTTTTAGTTGCCCAAATATTTTTTCTGTTAAGTAATTTTGCTACCGGAATTCTTCAGGTCAAGCAAAATTTTTTAATCCCGTCTCTGGCTCCGATTGTTTACAACATTTTTATCATCCTTAGTATCTTTACTCTGGTTCCCGCCTTTGGAATTTATGGTCCGGTCTACGGAGCTGTGGTTGGGGCTTTTTTCCATCTGGCCATCCAAATCCCTCTCCTTCGACGCCACGGGTTTACCTATCTTCCCGTTGCCGACTTTCATCATTCCGGAGTTAAGGAAATTTTTCGTCTAATGCTTCCCCGATCATTATCTCTGGGTCTCGGGGAAATCGAAAACACCGTCACCCTGTTTTTTGCCAGTACTCTGGCCGCCGGCTCACTTTCTCTTCTCAATCTTTCCCTCCAGCTAATGTATTTACCCAGTCGGATTTTTAGTACCACCGTTGGTCAGGCATCTCTTCCCATTTTGTCAAAAAATATAGCCCAAAACGAACTGGAAATTTTTCGGGACACCGTCAAAAAAACCATTCTTCGAAGTTTGTTTTTGGCACTGCCGGTTACCGCCCTGATTTTAGTTAACCGGGTAGCCATAGTTCGTTTGGCCTTTGGGGCCAAACAGTTTCCCTGGTCAGCCACTTTGTTAACCGCCAAAACCTTAGCCTATCTTACTCCGGCAATTGTGGCTCAAGCCATTGTTCAAATATTGGTTCGTTCTTTTTACGCTCTTCACGACACCAAAACCCCCTTAAAGATTTCTGCTTTTTCTTTGTTTTTCAATGTTCTGTCCAGCTATTTTTTTATCAATTTCACCAACTGGGGGATTTTGGGACTGGCCGTTTCCACCTCCATTGGTAATCTGGTTCAATGTTTCGGTCTATTTTTTGTTTTTATTCGTCGGGTCAATGGCCTTGGTTGGGGATCTACCTTTTCCCGTCTCTTCCAAATTCTATTTGTCTCTGTTATTTCCGGATTCGTTAGTTGGTTTTTCCTAAAGGCTTTTGATGTTTTTGTTTTTGACACTGCCCACACTTTTCAGGTGGCTCTGGTTTTAGCAGTATCCTCAGTCGCTGGTCTTTTTTCCTACATTTTCCTGTCTTGGATTTTTAAAATTAAAGAACTTTCCGAGTTCAGTTCTCTCTTTGCGCGGATTTCTTCCATTTTCACCGCCCGATAGCTTATACTCTTTATATAAACTATGCCCGGGAAAAAAGAACTTTCCCTCCTACCCAATGAGGCCAATCAAAATACCCCATTGGCCCGTCTTCTTCGCTGGCTGACCACTGTTGGCCGGTTTATCATTGTTTTTACCGAACTCATCGTTATTAGTGCCTTCCTTTCCCGTTTTTGGCTTGACCGGAAAAATTCGGATTTGTCGGAAGTTCTTCGTCAGCAAAAAGCGATTCTGAACAGCACCGCCGACTTTGAAAAAGAGTTTTCCGCCCTTCAAACCCGTCTTAAATTCATTAGTACCTTTTTTCAAAAGCAACCGGACTATCCGGGTACCATCAAAAGTTTGGTCAACACGGTTCCGGACGGGGTTTTCTTCCAAACTTTCAATTTAGGTCAAAGTGAAACTGACCCCTCCCGCCTCATCTCAGTCTTAAGTCTTTATACCTATCAGGAGGATTCAATTATCTCTTTTATCACCAACTTGACCCTTAATCCCGATATTGACTCTGTCAATGTCCGTCGGATTGAAAAAAAGGCCAAAGATAATAAATATTATGTCGATATTTCATTAACTTTTAAAAAAAATGATAAGTCAAAATCTTTCAGTCAGCTCTAAACTAACCCCGCTTTTCGACTATATCAAAAAGAGCCAGGAAAGTCGTAAAATCCGGGAAACTGTCAAATTGGCCGCTACCTTCATTCTCATTTCCTTTTTTCTTTTCTTTGCCATCCGTCCAACGGTCCTTACCATCTCGGCCCTTGTTGGTGAAATCAAATCCAAAGAACTTCTTTCCCGGGAAATGAAAAAGAAAATTTCGTCAGTTATTCTAGCCCAGGACCTTTTTTCTCAGGTTCAGGAAAGATATTCAGTGGTGGAGTCCTGTCTTCCTGCTCTTCCCCATTTTTCTCAAGCCACCAGTCAAATCCAAGGACTTCTGGACGAACGGTCGATTGAGTTTAGTAAGCTGGACTTTCAAATTAAGGAAGGCCAATATTTCTCCACCTCTATTGCTACCGCCTCTTCTTTTATCTCCGGTATTGATCTGGTTGCCTCTCTCCTTCAAAACCGACGGCTCTTGGAAATCCCCAATCTTGGTTTTTCAGTGGACAAAGAATCAGCCAGCTCTCGTCAAGTGAGTCTTAACTTACCCTTAAACATTTATTATTGGAAAGATCAAAGCCGTGAAAAAAAATAAATATTCCCGTTATTTTCTAATATTGGCTGTTACCACCTTTTTAGCCATCTTTGTGTTGATTGCTCAAAAAAGCTACGATAATTTAATGAAGGCCACTGTCGAGGCCAAAAAAAGTAACTTAATTGTTCCTATTGATCCCAATCTTGATCTGACCATCCTCGATCAAATCGAGAAACGAAAAGAGTTTTTACCTACCCCATGAAAGAAAAACATATCCCCTCCATTCTTGGCCTTCTTCTGCTTTTAGCCATTCTTTTTATGGGGATAAAATTATCTCTTTCCAAAACCACCCTTTTCTCCGGTGCCAGCGGTTCTTGCCTTCCTACCGGTGTCCAGATTACCAATCTTACCCACCGTTCGCTTGATCTCTCTTTTACCACCTCTTCGCCTTGTCTTTCATTGTTGGAAATAAATTCTCGCCGTCTTCCCAATTTTCAGGAATCGTCTCTCACCCACTATTTTCGGGTTGATAATTTAAATCCCGGCACCGACTATTCTTATTCAATTTCCTCCGGGGGGAAGATTTACCACCTTCCCGAATATAAGATCAAAACTGGGACCAAGCCAGCCCTGGAAGCTCCGACTTCCAATTTAGCCTGGGGAAAAATTGTCAAAGCTGATTTTACTCCCAGCCCCAACACTATTATCTATTTATCCGTCAGCGGCGCCCTGCCTCTTTCGGCCATCACTGATTCCGGCGGACAATGGCATATTTCCCTAGCCAATAGTTTTTCCGAATCCAAAAATTCTTGGTTTTCTCCTCCACCCTCTGTTCCTGAGGATTTAGTTGTCTATTCTCCCGATGGTATCCTGACCCAAATTAGCCACACCACCTCTCAAAACGACCCTATTCCCGATATTATTGTTGGTCAAAACTATCTTTCCTCCCTATCTCCTCCGGATTCAGGTTTACTGCCCACCGGTCCATCTTCTCCTTCCGACACTAGACTGGAAGTAAGTAATCCCGCCGAAGCTGAAAATATTCACACCCTTCGTCCCGATATTTTTGGTGTCGGTCCGGCCTCTTCTCAACTCCAGATCAAACTTGAGTCTTTTCCGGTCTATGAAGATAGCGTCATTACCGCCCGCGACGGTTCCTGGAATTGGTCTCCTCCCCAAAATCTTAGTCCCGGCACCCACACCCTTACCGTTAGCTACCAAGACGCTGCCGGCTTACTAAAAACAATCAAGCGTAGTTTTATGGTCGAAGCCGCCAGTGGCAGTGACCCTCTTTCGTTTACCGCCACCCCTTCGGCTACCATTAGGCCTACTCCCACTCTCATTCCCACTGAAGTCCCGACCCCCATTCCTACTATTCGCACCAGTAAGCCGTCCACTAAATCAGGTGTTCCGGTTACTGGTTCTGTCCTTCCGGGACTAATGTTGGTTTTATTTTCCATTTTTGCCTTAATTCTCTCCTTGTTTTATTACCAGAAAAATGAAAAATAGATATTATGTAATATTTTCCGTAATTTTTTTGTTCCTCTCTTTTGTCGGCAGCATCTATTTAGTCAGATCCAATCAAAACAACCTTCAGCCTACCTCTGCCTCTGTTAAATTTTCTGCTCCAACTAAAACCATCACTCCGATAATCGAAATCACCGATACCTCTCCCTTTTCCGCCGTCTCTTTATCCGAAGACGGCGAACCTTCACCCACTCGGATCCTTCTTCCCCTGGCTGGTTTTGAGTTTCCATCCCTTACCCTGACACTTCTTGGTGGTATCGTCACCATCTTGGGCTTTTTGATATTATTGTAATTGTGTTAATTCTTCTTGAATCTTTCCGACCCAGCCAGTGGATCAAAAATTTTTCTTTGTTTGCCGCCGCCATTCTCAGTGGTAAGTTTTTCGATCCGATCACTTTTATTCAGAGCAGTTTTGCCTTTGTTAGTTTTTGTTTGCTTTCTTCTTCCTCTTATCTTCTCAATGATCTGGTTGATGTCAACAAAGATCGTCTTCACCCCAGTAAAAAATATCGTCCTTTAGCCCGGGGGGACTTATCTCCTCCGGTGGCTGTCATCGCTCTCCTTTTCTTATTGATTGTCGGCCTATCTTTTGCCGCTAAAATCACTCCTACTTTTTTGACACTCGCCATTTTCTTTATCATTCTTCAGTATCTTTATTCCTTTGTTTTCAAAAAGAAGGCTATTCTCGACATCGTCGGTATCGCTTTTTTCTTCATTCTCCGGGCCTTTGCCGGAGAAGTCGCTACGGGTTACCACCTTCCGATTTGGATAATGCTTACCGTCATTTTTTTATCACTGTTTATTGCCAGCGGCAAACGCCGCAGTGAAATTTTCAACGCCGGCAAACACATTCGTCAGGCCATGACCGGCTACAGCAAATCGCTTTTGAGTTTTTATATTACCATGTTTGCTGTTTCTACCTTGATTTGTTACGCCATGTTTACGTTTTTGGCCGAACCAATCGTTTTCGAAGGACCACTGCATCGATTCCTTCTGCAATATTTCCCCGATGCCTTAGGTAGAAAATGGTATATGGTTACACTTCTACCGGTAATTTTTGGTATTATGCGCTACGGTCAGATAATCTTTGAGATGCAGGCGGGAGAAAAACCGGAGCGGATGATTACCACCGATATTCCTCTACTGTTTTCGGTTGTCACTTGGGGCCTGATGATGATGGGAATTCTCTATGTCATCTAAAAAGTGCCTTATTGTATTAACAATTTTGGCTCTCATCTTCCGTCTTGTCGGACTAGGTTGGGGACAGGGATATTTTTTTCACCCCGATGAAAACAACATGGCTACGGCTGTTTCCGGCCTGTCACTGACAAATTTAAATCCCCATTTTTTTGCCTATGGCCAATTTCCTTTGTATCTGGCTTTTTTTAGCCTATTTCCAATTACTGGCAACTACCCCTCGCTTTCTGCCTCTATTCTGGCGCTTCGTTTCTGGTCGGCTGTTTTTTCACTTATTTATTTATTTTTTGCTTTCAAAATCGGTCAGACCCTTTTCAAAAAAAACTCTTCTTCTTTTATTTTTTTAATTCTCTTAATTTGTAGTCCGGGGTTAATCCAACTGGCGCACTTTGGCACCACCGAAAGCATTCTTTGTTTGGTTTTCACGGCCAATCTTTATTTTTCAGTCAGGGTTCTTTCTCGCCCCCATCTTTCTGATTTTCTATTGGCCGCTCTTTTTACCGGAATTGGCCTTAGTAGCAAAATCACCGCCGTTTTTTTTATTATTCCCATCTTTCTCGCTTCTATTTTAAACAAAAAAATTCTCAGCTTTACTACTTATCTATTTACTACTCTTCTACTTATCTTAATCCTTTCCCCCTACAATTGGATTGATTTTAGAAGCTTTTTCCCAACTATAAGTTATGAAACCGCCATTGCTACTGGTGCTACCTCGGTTTTTTACACCCGCCAGTTTCTAGGCACTACCCCCTACCTTTTCCAGTTTATAAAAATCTTTCCCTACACTTCCGGTTTATTCGTTTTTATTCTTTTTTTTCTAGGGTTATTTTCTTTTATCAAAAAGATTCCCAAAAATTTTAAAGCTTGGTTTATTATTCTTTTTTCTTCTCTTGTTTATTTTCTCTATTTTGGTGCAGTTTTTACCAAATGGACCCGGTTTATGGCCCCGCTCTTTTTTGTCTTTCCCCTTTTTACCACTTACTTTTTTCATTACTTAAAAAAACTGAGATCTGATATCTGCTATCTTCTGGTCTTTCTATGTTGTCTTCCGGGTGTTGTCTTTTGGTTAAATTACCTTCGCCCCGATATCCGACTTTTGGCCGCTGCCGATATCAACCGTCGTCTTCCCCCGGGTTCAGCAATATTATCCGAAAGTGGTAATGTTTATCCCTTGCCCTTGTCGACCAACGTTAAAGTTACTGATTTTGATTTTTATGATCTTGATTTTAATGAATCCAATCAAACCCGCCTAAGTTATTTGATCTCCGCCTCCGATTATATCTTGATTCCCAGTCGTCGGGTGTTCAAAAACCAAACTGCCCCCCTCTTTCCCGACTCGGCCAGCTATTATCAAAAACTTTTCAACGGTGCTTCGGGCTTTCAACTAATTAAAACTTACCAGCCTCTTGGTTTATTTTTAAACCCCGAATCTGCCGAAGAAACTTATTCGGTTTTCGACCAACCCACTCTCCGCCTATTTAAAAAAGTTTCCCATGAAAATTAAAACCAAAATCATCTTACTTTTAATTGTTTTACTGGCTTTCAGTCTCCGAATTTATGGTCTCAATTGGGATGGGGGAAATCATTTGCATCCGGATGAGCGTTTTCTAACCATGGTTGCTTCCGACATCAAGTTACCCTCGTCGATATCACAATATTTTTCTACCGCCACCTCTCCTCTTAACCCCGGCAATTATCCTCCATATCAGTTTTTTGTTTACGGTACTTTCCCTTTATTTCTTACTAAGTTATTAGCTGTTATTTTCGGACTCAATGACTATTCCCACCTTCATTTAGTCGGTCGGATTTTATCAGCCCTTTTCGATACCGGCAACATTATTATTTTATATTTGTTAACCAAAAAATTCCTCGCCCCATTTCTTTACACCGCCACCGTCTTACCTCTTCAACTTTCCCATTTTTTCGCCGTTGATACCTTTCTAACTTTCTTTATATTTTTAACCTTTTATTTATTAAGTCAAAAAAAGTATCTTTTTGGCGGTTTTACTTTTGGTCTGGCCATGAGTTGTAAAATCTCTGCTCTTTATTTTTTACCAATTGTTTTTTTGTTTTTCCTTTTTCATAAAAAATTACCCGGTCCTTGGTATTTTATACTTTGTTCTTTTATAACTTTTCGTCTCTTTCAGCCCTATGCTTTTACCTCTCTTTTCACCCCCAATCCGGTTTTTATTAAATCCCTCGAGGATTTGAAAAATCTCACTGTTCCTTCGATTTATTTTCCGCCGTCAGTTCAGTGGATGAGTAAAATCAAGGTTATCTTTCCTCTCCAAAACATTATCTTTTGGGGGGTTGGTATACCGTTATTTCTCTCTCCATTTTTCCTTAAAATAAAAAAACTTAAATTATCTTATGTTGAAATATTGTCACTAATTTGGATTATATTTTTGTTGCTTTATCAAGGTACTCAACCCGTTTATACCATGAGGTATTTTCTCCCCCTTTATCCTTTTTTAATCCTTATTCTCAGTCGATTTTCTCCGCCCAAAATTCTTATTGTATTTCATTTTCTGTTTTGTTTTACTTTTCTGGGAATTTATTCCCACCCTCATTCCCGGGTTCAGGCGTCTACTTGGATCAATCAAAATTTACCTGCTGCTTCAGTTTTAAGTACCGAGTATTGGGATGATATTCTTCCTCTTGATAATAATCAGCGTTTTGACATTCAAACACTGGCTATTGCCTCACCCGATACTCCCGAAAAGTGGGAAAAAATAAACGACCAATTAAAGGAAATTGACTATCTAATTCTTTCCTCCAATCGGGCTTGGGCTTCCATCACTAAAGTTTCCAAACTGTTTCCGGAAACCTCTTCCTTTTATCAGGGTCTTTTTTCAGAAAAACCCCTAAAGGAATTTAACTCTTACCCCGGTTTTTCTCTACCTTTTTTGAGATCCTGTTACTATTTTGGCCCCACCAATAAGCCGTTAGAAAAAGGTTGGTTTGCTCAAGACCCAAACTGTCTTTACCCGGGTATTTATCTTCGCGATGATACTGCTGAAGAAGCTTTCACTGTCTACGACCATCCTAAGGTGTTAATTTTCAAAAATGAAAAAGATTAAAATAGCAATTTTATTTATATTCTTTTTAGGACTTTATTTTTTCTCTGGAGTCGGTCTTCAAAATTCCGGTGATTCACCCCAATACCGCTTAACCCAATCAATTGTCAATCGTCACTCATATTCTATCGATAGTAGTGACGAATTGATTTGGCCGGATATTGTTTATCAAAATGATAAAGTTTATTCCGGCCGCTCACCCGGAGAATCATTTCTGGCTATTCCCTTTTATCTAGTCTCGAAAATAGCTGACAAATATCACTTTTTGTCTCTTCCTTACAACGGTCAACGTGAAGGAATCATTGCCGAAAGTAGCCTGGAAGCATCCACAGTTATGTTCAACTCTTTTTGTGGTGCATTGGGGGTAATCATGGTTTTTGGTATTTCTTTCCTTTTATTTTCAGACTTCAACCCGTCATATTTGACAGCCGTTCTTTACGGTTTAGGAACTCTTAATTGGAAATATTCATCCACATTTTGTCGACATTCTCCCCACGTCTTTTTTCTTCTTCTTTCAATTTTCCTGCTTATTAAACTACTTCAAAACAAAAATAATATGTTTAATTACATTTTACTTAGTATTAGTCTCGCCTTTTCTGTGTTTATCGACCCTACCTCAATTTTATTTTCCGTAGTTTGTGTAATTTTCGCCCTGATCAAAATATCAATTAAACAATTTGATTTATTCAAAATAATTAATTATCTATTTATTTTTGGCCTAATAACTTTTCTTATAAATATTCCAATCTTTTTTTACAATCAAACCATTTTCGACAATGCCCTTAATTCCGCCTGGTCAAAGCAAGCCAGAAACAACTGGCTAGCTGATAAATCAGTCACCTTTGGCACACCCTTTATTCCCAGTTTTTTCACCAACCTTTTTTCTCCCAACAAACCGATACAACCATCGGTTTTTTCCTCATATTTTTTAACCAATCCTCAAGTCGCTGAGGAGCAGGGCCTGTATTACGCCAGCACTTACCAGTATAAAGGTATATTTTTTCAATCTCCCTATCTTTTTCTTATCTTTCTTTCCTTTTTTCTGATGAAAAAGAAAAAAACATGGATAATCTTGTTTTTTTTAGCCGTTGTTTCTTGTATTATGCAGTTTCTTTATCTCGCGTTTTATTCTCCTAATTCATATGATACCCGTTTTTTTCTTCCAATTACCGCCATTCTCTCTGTTTTGGTAACTCCGTTTTTTATCTACGTTTTCAAAAAATCAATTTTTCTAAAAACACTTTTCTGTCTCCTGGTGGTACCCGTTTTATTAATCTCATTTTTTCAATCATGGGTTTCCAGCACCGAAAACTTTTCCCCCCACCTCACTGGTGAAAAACGGGTGTTGGTATTAGATTTATTATTACATCCCCAAATCACTCAAATTTTTACCGAAACTTTCCCCAATATTTACAATTACAAAATATTCTGTATCTACTCAATAATTTTTATTACCCCCTATATTACATTTTCTATTCTTCACCAAAAATTTTCTCATACCCATCAACCGTTTTCATAAAATTAAACATCGTATTTTGTAATTTCGGGTACTTTTTTGTGGTAGCAATTTGTATTTTCTTCACCAGGTCATCGACATCATTTGGATCAAACAATTCTCCCGCGCTACTTTTCATTATCGGTACTCTGATCCCCGGTATCTTACTGGCCACTACCGGGGTTTGGCAATTAATTGCTTCCGCCGACACCATCCCAAAGGACTCCAGGGTATTATTACTCGGGAGTACCAGGCAACTTATTTGGCGATAAAAATCAGAGATATTTTTCACCACCCCCAACCTTTTTATTTTTCTATTGTTACCAATCATTTCTTCGATTTTTCTTCGATACTTTTCTTCACCAATAATTTTTTCCGGTCCGGCCAGCCACAATTCCATTTCCGGCAGTTTTTTCATCGCCTCAATCAATACCTCAATATTTTTTTCTTTTGAAATTCTTCCCAGAAAACCAATTATTTTTTTACTTTTTGTATTTCTCCCTTTCATCAAAGGGAGATGCCCCCGAAGGGAGAGAGGGATTTGAATCGGCGGGTAAATTTCTGTTATTTTTTCCCAAAAACTCTTTAATAAATTATTTCCTTCAATATAGTCAATTGAATTTACTACAATTTTATCGGCCAAAACATACGCTAAATATTGCCACCATTCCGCTACCCGATTGTAGTGGCAGTGATAAGTGACAATTAGTTTCTTTCTAAATATTTTCGTCAATATTGCTACCCACACCCCCTCAATTGACGGAAAATGACAATTTATTACTCCAGCCTTTTTAACCAGAGCCATACTTTTCCAAATAATGCTCGGTACTACCAATCCCTTCCCTGTCCTAATCACCCTCAACCTGACAATCTTAACTCCGTTTACATTATCCAATTCGGCTAAATCTTGCTGGTGCTTACCGCAGAGAACCGTTATCCTATAGCCTCTTTTCACCAATTCTTCTGCTAAAATCTTTGCATACTGACTTAGCCCAGAAATATTGGGATAATAGTAAGTCAGGTTAATTAATATATTTTTAGGCACTTACTGATTATAAATGAAAAAATATCCGATTCTTTTTTGGCAACCCAAACTCGATTTTCTCAAGCTTCTTGAATCGTCTCCATGCGGAAAAATAATTCTGATTATTTTTAACTACGCCATCTGGATCTTTTTTCTCTACCTTTTTGTGTTATTGGTTGGTCATAATCCCAATATATTTTGGCAATTACTGGTGGCCACCCTCATCGCCGAAGTTGTTGAAAGATTAATTAAGAAAAAAGTCTATTGGCGCCGGCCCATGTTTGTCCGTCACGATGTTACCCCTGTTGGCCTGGTTGATCGTTGGTACCAAAGCGGCGCTTTCCCCTCTGGCCACACTATTAAAGCCACTTTCTTTTTTCTTTTTCTTTTTCAATACCCGGTTTTTAATCACTACCACTATCTTCTGGTTGTTTTTCCCCTACTATTTTTTCGGGTCCTGGTTGGTTTTCATTATCCTGTCGATATTTTTGGGGGAGTCGCAATCGGTATTTTGATGTGGCTGTCCTCTTTCAAAATCATGGTTCCGACCTTTGCCGTAAATTTAATTAAAATAATCTATGACTTTGTTTTTGGCCGACTTTAAATTCATCGTCTTTTGGTGGCTCTTTATTTTAGGTTTTTCCCTTCTTTTTTTGCCACTGACCTTTGCTCTTTTCCATAAATTTTTCGACCGTGGTTACATTTTTACCAAAATTTTATCCCTAACTCTGGTTACCTATTCTATTTTTTGCCTTAGTGTCATTCATCTTTTGCCTTTCACTCAATTTTCAATATTAATTATTTTATTACTTATTTTTTTTGCCGATCTATTTTATTTTTTTAAATTAAAAAATTGGTCTTCCTTCAAAGAAGACTTTCTCGCATCTTTTAAAATCATCCTCTTTGAGGAAATCCTCTTTCTGTCCATTCTCACCCTCTGGTCCTATATCCGGGGTCATACCCCCGACATTGACGGTTTGGAAAAGTATATGGATT
Organism: Candidatus Shapirobacteria bacterium CG06_land_8_20_14_3_00_40_12; assembly: GCA_002780135.1. Classification (GTDB taxonomy): domain Bacteria; phylum Patescibacteriota; class Microgenomatia; order UBA12405; family UBA12405; genus UBA12158. Next base: position 1,339 of record PEWA01000044.1, on the reverse strand, counting down.
GGGGTTTCGTCAACTCCGCCCTTCGTACCCGTTTTTTACCGCCTGCTGACATGTGGTATGCCGGATCTCCCATAAACTACTACTATTTTGGCCACCTTGTTTTTGCTCTGCTGACCAAAATCTCCGGTCTTTCTTCCGCCATTACCTACAACCTCTCCATTGCCACTGTTTGCGCCCTAACCTTTGTTTCTACTTTTTCCCTCTCCGTCAATCTGGTTTTCCATCATCTAAGATCTAAAATCTACCGTCTACAATTTGTTTTCTTGGCTGGTCTAATCTCTGCCCTTCTTTTAACCTTTGGCGGCAATCTTCATCCCCTCTATAAAATTATTAAAACCGACATTCAAAATAATAACGGCCATTTAAATCTGAGTATCAAAGCGATTAAGCTAGCCGTCTCCGCCTATTGGTATCCCGACGCTACCCGCTTTATTGGTTTTGATCCTGATGTTAACAACAAAACAATTCATGAGTTTCCTCTCTATTCTTTTGTGGTCTCCGATCTTCATGGTCACATGAATGACATTCCTCTGATTTTGTGTTTTTTAGCTTTTCTTTTTTCCTATTCTTTATCGATTAAAAAATCTCATCTTGACCCAAAACTTTTTCTGTCCGCCGGTCTATTTCTGTCTATAGCCTACATGACCAATGCCTGGGATTTAGCGGTTTATGGTCTCTTTTTTGGATTATTTCTTTTGTTAATTCAAAAAAACTTCTGGCTAACCATCAGCAGTGGTCTTTTAACCATTCTTTTTTGGTATCTTTTTACCCTGCCTTATTCTCTTAATTTTATTCCCATGGCCGAAGGTCTAAAGCTCGTCGACGCCCGTTCTGCTTTTTATCAGCTCTGTGTTCTTTATGGCGGCTTCTGGCTGATAAGTATCCCTTTCGTATTTTTTTTCATTAGACATTTGAAATTAGACATTAGAAATTCCGACATCTTTGTTCTCACTTTGCTAATTACCGCCACTATCCTGATCATTATTCCCGAATTAATTTACGTCAAAGATATTTACATCAACGAACACCGCCGGGCCAATACTATGTTTAAGTTGGTTTACCAGGCCTTTATTATGTATTCCCTGTCGGGCGGTTATATTTTAATCCGGCTCCGAAAAATTTTTGTTTATCGCCTGCTCTTTTTGTTGGTTTTGATAGCCCACCTGATTTATCCTTATTTTGCCATCAAGTCTTACCGTGATTCTCACTCCGAATTTAAATATTGGGGGTTACGCGGCACTGATTATTTGCAGGAGCAATTTCCCGACAATTTGGCAGTTATCAATTGGATCAACACCAATATCACCGGTCAACCCCATCTGGTTGAAGCAGTGGGGGA
>PEWA01000003.1:2078-6335 GCA_002780135.1 Candidatus Shapirobacteria bacterium CG06_land_8_20_14_3_00_40_12 | reverse complement strand
TTAAAATGAAAGGAGTAGATGCGGAAAATATTTTACTCAGTACTGCAAAAGATCCGGGAAGTATGGAACAGAAAGAGGCAGACGCTTTAGTCAAACAAATTCTAAAGGAGAAATAATCATGAATAAAACAGTAATTAAGCAATCAGTACAAATCAAGGCTCCAAATTTTAAGAATATACGATTTAAAATCAAAGGTACCTCCCCACTTGTCCAGAATAAGTTTTCAACCAAGGCAAGAAACATGATGATGGAAAAACAAAAAGAAGGATCAACCGCAAAGGGAAAGAAAAAAAGAGAAGCAAAGAATTTTGAAAAATGCTTCAAGGAAAGTCAACATATATCAACAGAAGGATGGAATGGCATCCCAGCAGGTGCATTCAGAGCGGCCATGATATCGGCTTGCCGACTTGTTCAATTCACCATGTCCAGAAGTAAGCTATCCATATTTATAGTTGCAGATGGATATGATGAAGATGGTATGGGACTAATACGGATAACAAAAGGAAAACCACACATGCATATATGCCCAGTTCGAATCAGAGGAACAGCAGACATCCGAGCCAGGGCAATGTGGGATGCAGGGTGGGAGGCCAATCTGCTTATTCAACATGATGCAGATATGCTCAGCTCTGCCGACATTACTAATCTACTTAGACGAGCTGGCTTACAAGTAGGTATATGCGAAGGCAGACCAGACTCCAAAGATTCTGTAGGAATGGGATGGGGAACATTTGATATTATCAACGATTAAAAAAGGAGGATCAGCGCGTGGACAGAATTAAGCAAATTAAAGCAGAATTGAAAGTAATAGAAAAGAAAAAAGGCTTACTCAACCCACATGACGTAGTAAAATTTGCAGAAAATCCCAAGACCGCTCTTCATTCCTGCTTTACATGGGATGATGGAATAGCGGCAGAGCAATGGAGACTCCACGAAGCAAGAAACTTAATCCGAGTAATAGTGGAGGTAATCCCAAATGAAAATAATGAAATAATATACCGAGCATTTATTTCCCTTCCAAAAGACAGGCATAATGAGGGAGGGTACCGTTCTATTGGTTCTGTGCTGTCCAATGAGGAACTAAGAAAACAATTGCTCAATCAAGCAATGCTGGAAATGAAATCATTCAAGAAAAAATATCAAGCTTTCGCCAATTAACCACCGAAGTCTGGTCTAGACAATTTCGTATATAATCAACCCATGGATAAATACACCGCCCTCTGGGTTTCTCATTCCTCAATCTCTGCCTTTTTAGAATGTCCCCGTTCCTATTTTCTAAAAAATGTTTACAAAGATCCGACCTCCGGCCACAAAATTAAATTAATGTCGCCACCATTAGCCCTCGGTCAGGCGGTTCACGAAGTAGTTGAGTCTCTTTCAGAATTAAAAACCGACCTACGTTTCCAAAAACCTCTGATGGATAAATTTGAAGCCGCCTGGAAAAAAGTATCCGGCGTATCGGGAGGCTTTGAAGATAAAGACACTGAATATAAATACAAAAGCCGGGGAGAAGAGATGATTCGAAAGGTTTCTAAAAACCCCGGCCCACTAGGAGAACTGGCCATCAAAATCAATATGGATTTACCTCATTTTTGGCTGTCTGAAACCGACAACGTAATTCTTTGCGGCAAAATAGACTGGCTTCGGTTCCACCCGGACACTGACACTGTTGAAATTATTGATTTCAAAACCAGTAAAAATGACGAAGGTCCCGATTCTCTTCAATTACCAATTTACCACCTTCTGGTTCATTATTGTCAAAACCGACCCGTCACTGCCGCTTCTTATTGGTATCTTGACCGGTCAGATGAGCTGACTCCCCAAAAACTTCCAGATTTGGTCAAATCTCAGGAAAAAATATTAAAAATTGCCAAACGAATTAAACTTCAGCGCTCCTTAAATAAATTTGATTGTCCGGAAGGGGACAAAGGTTGTCGGGCTTGCCGTCCCTACGAAGCTATCTTGCGCGGTGAAGCCGAACTTGTCGGCCATGACACCTTCAGGGCCGATGTCTATGTTCTCAAAACCAAATTCTCAAACACCCGCGACGCTTTTTCCGGTAAAATTCTCTAAAATAACCCCATTTGGGGTTCAATGACGACTTTGGGACAAGAAAAATCAACTTCAATAATCCGTGATGTGTTCCACTTGTCTTTGTATTTCAATTGTCCGTTTTTTTGGCCATAATCATAAACTTCTTTGGTTACCATCACATCCATTTCACAATATTTTAGGAGTTTTGCCAGTGATTCCTCGGAGTGTTCTTGCCAATAATAAACGGCATTTAGGCCATTATCGCTTTTACCATGTCCTAAAGTTTCGGAGGCAATGGCATTAAGGCTTAACCGAAACCCGAGCGCTCCTTTGACATGATCCATCAGGTCAAAATGTTTTAGTTTTTTAAAGTCATACGGCGCCAAAGGCATCAGCGCCGGTACATCAAAATGAAGCGAATTAAAACCGATAATCCGGTCAGCGTTGATAAACATCGGCCATATTTTTGCCAAATCATCTTCCCAAAAACTCTTCATCTCCCCCTCGGTTTCCTCTCCTTTTTCATTCACTGTTCGGCTGTATACCGACACTATTGAAATTCCTAGGTCTGCCGGATTATACCCTTCTATATCATCAAAAATTTTCTTAGTCTCAATATCAAAAATTACTTCAGTTACCACAAGAATTGATGATACCACTACCTATCTTGTCTGTCCAAAGCCGATGAAATCCGGGATTTTTATTTTTTCCATCAATGTCCCCGGGATAATTGTTCCGGCTCCGAATTTATCGTTAATCAGATCGGCCGTTTTCGTCAGTTTAATAAATTTGCCTCTTTTACCAAACAAATCATCCTGAATCCAGACTGCCGGTTTTAAATCAAAAATATAAACTGTCACTCTTTTCACCTCCCCTTTAATTTCAGTTGGTAATAACTTAATCGCTTCCCGGTATATTTCCCAACCATTAACCATCCCGGTTTTGGCCCGACCCACCTTATTCCAATTACCATTACTTAATAATAACCACAAGGCTACTCCGGTCGCCATTCTTTTCTTTCTTCGCAATTTATTACCCGATTTTAAAGCCAGTTGATATATCACCGACAACAACTCCGCTCGGTTTTTAGCCCGTTTTTTTAGCGAATAAATATTGCTATAACTTTTTTCCGCCTCCTCCTTTTTGCCATCTATCTCCACTCCCCGCAAGCGCCAATACCAATATTCTCCCAGTACTGAACAAAAAATTGATTTTAGTTTTTGCCGCGTTGCTGAATAAAAATCCCAGGTATTTTCAATTCCGCTTAATTGTAACCGCAGGGCTGTTCGCCAATTAATACCGTTAAGTTTGATCAAATCAAGTTTCTTATATATGTTTTCGAAATTATTTGAATTTATTTCCACCAACCCATCCGGTTTTTGCATGTTGGACGCCGTTTTTGCCAAAAAACGGTTTGGCCCAATGCCGATAGATACCGTCAGCCATGGACCAATTTCAACAGCAATTTCTTTTTTAATTTCTTTAGCTGTTGAGATTAAATTTCCTTCTACCCTCTTAAAATTAATGGCAAACTCATCAATTGATTTAGCCACCACCCGCGGTGAATATCTCACAAGAATTTTTTTTAATTGTCGGTGAATAAATCGATATTTTGGGGTATCCGGCTCCAGTATTACTATTTCCGGACAGATTTTTTTGGCTTCTCCTACCCGGGTTCCCGTTCCGATACCCAACTTTTTAGCCTCTCTGCTGGCCGCCAAAATCACTCCCCACTCGCTTTTATAAGCCGCTACCGCCACCGGTTTACCCTGAAGCAGGGGATTACTCAGTTGTTCAATGCTGGCAAAGCAGGAGTTAATATCCACGTGCATTTGTCTAGACGGATCCATCGGCTACTTCCAAAAGTTTCCAAAATAAGTTTTGGGTATCCAGTTCCAACTTAAAAAACATGCCGTTTGCCGTTACTGAAAAGATATGAACCAATTTTCTGCCGCAATAGTATTGATGATGTAGTCCCACCGTTTCCACCCGCCAATCGCGGTTATTCCATTGAATTTGGATCGGCCGAAGTTTCCGCTGATGGTGATTAAAATCCATAATCACCGATACCGGACTGTTTATCTTTTGAATCATACTTTATTAAACCGAAGAAAACCCGAAGATACAAGGAGTCAAATCACCATTAATCTTCTCTTTTCTTCAACACCAAATAACTCAAGACCAAGAGACCTAGACCACTTCCCGCCCAATAAATTACCCTCC
>PEWA01000003.1:549-2067 GCA_002780135.1 Candidatus Shapirobacteria bacterium CG06_land_8_20_14_3_00_40_12 | reverse complement strand
TGACTACTATTTATTATATTTTCTTCCGTAACATCAGTTTTTGTTTCTTCAACCCCTAAGACATTTTCTTGAAAATCCGGAGACACTGTTCCGCCGGTTGTTTTCTGTCCACCCATATCCACTGATAGTTCATTGCTAAAACTCCCCGGCATACAACCATTACCGGCTCTGATTTTAAAATAATATTTCTTTCCACCGGACAATGATTTTACCGTATACTCCGTTGTATCACTATTTCCTATGTTTGGATTACCAAATAGCATTTCCTCACTTTTATATCCATAGGCCAAAAGATAATAGGACACCGGATCGTCGGCTTTTTCCCATTTTAATATCACTTCATCAAAACCGCTTTTTTCAGCACTCAACAAATGCGGAGCCGATCCCGGCGCCTCGTCCTGGCAGGAATCTTTGACAATAGTTGGAGTTAGTTTTGGGGTTGAAGTGGGCTCGCCCGTCTGAAGCTCCGCAGGAGCGAAGGAGGGTGTGGGTGTATTTGTGGGTGTGGGAGTTGGGGTGACACTTTCCACATTAATTATTATTTGTCTTTCACTTGAAAACCCGACATTACCCGCTACATCCTGACACCTGACTTTATAACTATGACTACCGTTAATCATATTTTCCATTCTGCCATAAAAATTATCATTTTCTCCCTTTGTCATTTCTATACCCTCACCCGCCTCATTTATTGATGCTTCATCAATCCAGCCACTATCTGGATCCTGGGTAACTGAATAATCTTTAGTGTAATTTAGTTTAATGATATGATTACCGGCACTGACCGAATAGGAAATCTGCTGCCAATCTTTACTTCCTGAAATATTATTTTTCTCAATATCGTCAATATAAAATCTCAAATAATCAAAACTATTTTCGCTTTCCACCTTCCACCAAAAGTTAAGATCCCCGTTGTTAGCCAGTGAAATGCTCTGTTTTAACCACGTTTCTACATTATCTTGATTACCTAGATACCCCGATTTGGCTGAACAACTACCGGCGTATTTGTTGGTGCAGTCAACTGTCCAAGAGGCAGCCCCGCCACTTTCCCATCCGGCTAGATTTTGATTTTCAAAATCCCCGTTTAAAACCATTGATTTCTTAATCCAACATTTAGAAGCATCCAGAGCCTTTACCTCAATATCGGCATAATTTAAATTTAAGACGGTGTTGTCGTCCGGTGTCGGATCGACAAAATTAACTACCGGTGGAGTTTTATCAATATTATCAACTGAAGCCATGATATTACCGGTATTTCCGGCTATATCCACAAATCCAAAAGTAAAATCACCATTATTCGTAAAAGTGTGGTTTGCCAAACCGCCATTATTAATCACTGTCACCGATTCGCTCGGATTAAGAGTAGCCACCACATCCTGATTAGTTAAATTCGTCGTTGAATAATTAACTGTGGCCGTTGGCGCTGTCTTATCAATTTTTATTATCCGAGTCTGAGTTATCTCCAAATTTTCCTGATTGTCATCACTCTGGTAGCGAAGATACCAAGTCCCTTCAGTG
>PEWA01000003.1:212-377 GCA_002780135.1 Candidatus Shapirobacteria bacterium CG06_land_8_20_14_3_00_40_12 | reverse complement strand
AGTATAACTACCGGCATTACTCGTTGTTATCGGCGCGATAGTATCATCACAGGCTTCATCAACAAATCCGTCACAATTATTATCTATCCCATCGCCGCAGACCTCTGCGCCCTGGTAAAGACAGTTATAAGTATCACAGACATTACCAATTCCGTCACTATCGCT
>PEWA01000003.1:0-147 GCA_002780135.1 Candidatus Shapirobacteria bacterium CG06_land_8_20_14_3_00_40_12 | reverse complement strand
TGCAACGACACACTTGACAATGATTGTGATGGGGTAATAGATGAAAATTGTGGTGACACCACTCCTCCAATTACTACCGACAACGCCGTACCATATGTTTTTGGAACTTGGACAAATGGTAATGTGAATATGGGATTGATTTGCTCT